>NZ_JBFTRS010000034.1:0-46460 GCF_056399645.1 Massilia sp. 01N417
CCGGCAGCCCCATCCCGGCAGCCCCATCGCGCCGTCGCGCGCGCCTGGCGCGCGGCTGGCTGGCCGCCACCGCCTGGCTGGGCGCGGGCGGCGTCGCCTTCCACGCCTTCGGGATCGCGCGCCAGATGGGCGGCTGGCGCAACTGGAGCCAGAACCTGCTGAGCGGACCGCCGCTGCCGGCGCCGCCCAGCTTTTCCGCACTGGCGCTGGCCGGACGCGCCGCCCTGGCGCTGCGCGCCCGCGAGCCGGCATGGCGGGAGGCGGCATGAGCGCGAGCGCCCGCTACCCCGGCTACGACGTGCTGGCCAAATGGGACAGCCCTTCCTTCGACGACAGCACCCGGCGCGTGCTGGGCCGGCGCCTGGACGAAGTCCCGCCGCGCCGCTTCCTCAGCGAAGCCGAATGGGACTTGCTGGAAGCCGTCAACCGGCGCCTGCTGCCCCAGCCGGAGCGTCCCGAACCGATCCCGATCACGCCCTGGATCGACGCCATGCTGCACGATAATCTCGGCGAGGGCTTCCGCCATCCGGACATGCCGCCGCTGCGCGAATGCTGGCGCCTGGGCCTCGCCGCCCTCGCCGACGAGGCCCGCTGCCGCCACGGCCGCGACTTCACGGCGCTCGATGCGGCCGAACAGGATGCCCTGCTGCAGGCGCTGGCGGACCAGGACCTGCGCTCGCCGCAATGGCAGGCGCTGCATTCGGAGCGCTTCTTCACGCAGTGGCTGCTCAAGACCGCGGCCGGCATCTATTACGCCCACCCCTGGGCCTGGAGCGAGATCGGCTTCGGCGGCCCGGCCAGCCCGCGCGGCTACGTGCGCCTCGGCTTCGACAGCCGCGACCCATGGGAGGCGCGCGCGGTCAAGGCGAAGGACCCGGACTGATGGACTACCTGCCGCGCACCGGACAGGGACGCGCGCCCGACGTCTTCGAACGCGGCGGCTGGATGCCGATGCGCGAATACCGCGACGATGAGGCGGTGGACTTCGCCATCGTCGGCGCCGGCGCCGGCGGCGCCACCCTCGCCTGCAAGCTGGCCGAGGCCGGCTTTTCGGTGGTCGTGCTGGAGGCCGGTCCGTTCTGGCGCCCGCTCGAGGATTTCGCCTCCGACGAGGAAGCCCAGCAGCAGTTGTACTGGCTGGACGAACGCCTGAGCTCCGGCGCCGATCCGATCGCCCTCGGCGGCAACAATTCCGGTTGGGGCGTGGGTGGCTCGACGGTCCATTTCAGCATGATCTCCTTGCGCTTCCGGCCCGAGTGGTTCCGTTCGCGCAGCCTGCTCGGCTATGGCCTCGACTGGCCGCTCACCTACGACGAGATGGCGCCGTATTACGAGGAAGCCGAGCGCGCGCTGGCGATTTCCGGCCCGCTGCGTTATCCCTGGGGCCCGCCGCATCGCCGCTATCCCTACCGCGAGCACGAGATGAACGCCGCCGGCCTGGTGCTGGCGCGCGGCGCCGAACGCATGGGGGTGGCCTGGTCGGCGGTGCCGCTGGCGACGGTGTCCGCGCCGCGCGGCAAATCGCCGCCCTGCGTCTACCGCGGCTTCTGCAATTTCGGCTGCTCGACCAACGCCAAGCAGAGCGCGCTGGTGGTCTGGATCCCGCGCGCGCTGCGCGCCGGCGCCGAGGTGCGCGACCTCGCCATGGCCGGGCGCATCGAACTGGATGCGAAGGGCCTGGCCAGCGGCGTGCATTACCGCCGCGGCGGGCAATGGCGCTTCCAGCGCGCACGCAACGTGGTGGTGGCCGGCTATGCGATCGAGACCCCGCGCCTGCTGTTGAACTCGGCCTGTCCGTCCTTCCCCCAAGGCCTGGCCAACCGTTCCGGCCTGGTCGGCACCCACCTGACCACCCATGCGGGACCGGGCGTGTGGGCACGCTTCGACGAAGAGATCCGCTGGAACAAGGGGCCGCCCAACATGGCCGTCTGCGAGCACTGGAACTACGCCGACGACGGCAAGGACTTCGCCGGCGGCTATGCCTTCATGAGCCAGGGCCCGCTGCCGCGCGCCTGGGCCCAGCTGGTCGCCACCTCGCGCCGGCTGTGGGGCGAGCGGCTGCGCGAGGCCATGCTCGACTACAACTACATGAGCGGCCTGGTGGCCGTCGCCGAGACCGAGCCGCGCCCCGGCAACCGCGTCATCCTGGCCGACGAGCGCGACCGGCATGGACTGCCGATCGCCCACGTCGAATTCTCCTACTCGGACAACGACCGCCGCATGCAGGAACATGCGCGGCGCTATATGGGCCGGATGCTGGAAGCGGCCGGCGGCCGGGACCTGTGGACCAGCGAGGACACCAGCCACATCCTCGGCACCTGCCGCATGGGCAACGATCCCGACAGCAGCGTGGTCGACTCGATCGGACGCAGCTGGGACGTGCGCAACCTGTGGATCTGCGACGGCTCGCTGTTCCCGACCAGCGGCGGGGTCAACCCCTCGCTCACGATCCAGGCCCTGGCCTGCCGCATCGGCGACCGCATCCGCAGCCTGGCCGCACGTGGAGAACTCTGACATGAGGAAGCCATGAGCAAGATCGCCAGCATCTTCGACCTCGAAACCCTGGCCAGGGAACGCCTGCCGGGCGTGCTGTTCGACTACATCCACGGCGGCAGCGAGCAGCAGCTGACCCTGCAGCGCAACCTGGACGACATGCGCGCCCTGGCGCTGCGCCAGCACAGCCTGCGCAACGTGGCCCGGCGCGACACCGCGACCACCATGGCCGGCGATCCGGCGCGCATCCCGCTGGCGGTGGGGCCGACCGGGCTGGCGGGATTGATGTGGCCGAACGGCGAGTGCGAGGCGGCGCGCGCGGCGGCCGACTACGGTGTGCCCTACTGCCTGTCGACCTGCTCGATCAATTCGATCGAGGACGTGGCGGAAGCGACCGGCAAGCCCTTCTGGTTCCAGCTCTACCTGATGAAGGCCCGGCGCGTCAATGAAAGCCTGATCCACCGCGCCCTCGCCGCCAACTGCTCGGCGCTGGTGCTGACCATCGACCTGCACACCCAGGGCAAGCGCTGGGCCGACGAGAAGGAAGGCCTGGGCGTGCCGCCGCGGCTGACGCCCAGGAACGTGATGGAGATGCTGACCCATCCGCGCTGGCTGGCCGGCATGGCGGGAAGCAGGCGCCACACCTTCGGCAACCTCGAGCACGAGATCGAGGCAGGCGGCTCGGTGGGTTCGCTGTCGAAGTGGATCGAAGCGCAGTTCGACCCGACCTTCGACCTCGACACCGTGCGCTGGGTGCGCAAGGAATGGCCGCGCAAGCTGATCCTGAAAGGCGTGATGCATCCGGACGATGCGCGCAGCGCCCTCGACATCGGCGCCGACGGCATCATCGTCTCCAACCACGGCGGGCGCCAGCTGGACAGCGCGCCGTCCTCGATCTCGGTGCTGCCGCAGATCGCGGAAGCGGTCGGCGGCCGCATCGAAGTGCTGTTCGACGGCGGCATCCGCACCGGCGGCGACATCGTCAAGGCCCTCGGCCTCGGCGCGCATGCCTGCCTGAGCGGGCGCGCCTGCCTGTACGGCCTGTGCGCCAAGGGCCGCGACGGCGTCTATTGCGCGCTGCAGCTGTTCGAACAGGAGCTGCAGGACTGCATGATGCTGTCCGGGCTGTCCAGCGTGTCCGAGGTCCCGCCCGGCGTCGTCACCCCGCAGCCGCCGCTCGGAGGACGCCGATGAGGGCGGCCCCCTACTCCTTCATGTTCGCCAGCGGGATCGAGAACGGCAACCCGGCCAGATGGAAGAATGCACCCACCACACCCATTGGCGCACCGACTTCGCGCTGGCGGCCGGTCTCGGCATCCGCACCCTGCGCTATGGCCTGCCCCCGCGCGGGCTGTTCGACCTGGACCGCAAGGTCCGGCCGGTCGGCGAAGCCTACCGCAAGCTGATCGCCGACTGGCGCGTCCGCCTCGGCGCTTGAGGCGGGCCCCGGGGCAAGCTCAGCGTCCCAGGCGCGGCGCCACCGTGGATGGATGCTGCCAGGGCGCCTGCACCGCGCTGCGGGTGGCATAGTCGGCGCCGGACAGAATGAACAGCAGCGCAAGCGTGGCCAGGCCCGCCAGCGCCGTCAGGCGCAGCAGCGGATGGGTCACGCGCAGGCGCATGAAGACCAGGCCCACCAGCACCACCTTGAGCGTGGCGACGGCCATGCCGATCGCGGTATTGATCCAGCCCAGCTGCAGCCAGGCGGTGCCGGCGCTGATCGCCAGCAGGGCCAGCAAGGCCAGCCAGGTCAGGACCAGGGGACGGATGCGGGAATGGCGTTCCATGCTAGCCTCCCGCCCTGCCGACCAGGTAGAGCAGCGGATACAGGAAGATCCAGACCACGTCGACGAAGTGCCAGTACAGGCCCGCGTATTCGATGGCGTCGGCGGACACGCCCACCGGCGGCGGATGGCGCAGCTTGACCGCCATCGCCAGGCACACCAGGATGCCGATCGTCAGGTGGACCGCATGCAGCCCCGTAAGGACGAAATACAGGATGAAGAACAGTTGCATGCCGGGCAACTGCTGCAAGTGACCGCCCTGCTCCGGCCGGAAGCGGGAACCGGGAAAGAGGTTTTCCTGGAAATCGTTGTGGTACTCCCAGCCCTTCAGCACCAGGAAGACGAAGCCCAGCGCCGCCACCGCCCACAACAGCCGCATGGCGCGCGGCCGCCGGCCGCTTTCGGCGGCATTGCCCGCCAGCGCCATCAGGAAGCTGCTGGTCAGCAGCACCGCGGTGTTGGCGGTGCCGAGCAGGTAGTCGGTATGGCGGCTGGCGGCGGCGCTGGCCTCGGGATAGTGGACCCGCAGGTAGAGGTAGCCGAACAGCAGCGGGCCGAAGAACAGCAGTTCGCTGGCGATGAACACCCACATGCCGAAGGTGCCGGCGAAGGATTGCTGCTCGCGGCTGGTGAACTGCTCGGCGTGGGGCTGCTCGACGGTACTCATGGGCTCAATCGGTATGGTAGGCGTAGGGGCCGCGCGCCACCACCGGCGGCTGGGCGAAGTTGTGGATGGGAGGCGGCGACGCCGCCTGCCATTCGAGCCCGGTGGCCTGCCAGGGATTCGGCGGCGCCGGGCGGCCGTAGCGCAGCGACCAGGCCAGGTAGCCCAGCGGCAGCAGGTAGCCGATCGCCAGCGTGACCGCGCCGGCCGAGGACAGCACGTGCAGCAGCTGGAACTCTTCCGGATAGCTGTGGTAGCGGCGCGGCATGCCGGCATAGCCGAGCAGGTATTGCGGGAAGAAGGTCAGGTTGAAGCCGGCGAAGATCACCACCGCGGCCAGCCTGCCCCAGGCTTCCGAGTACATGCGGCCGGTGATCTTCGGCCACCAGAAGTGGATGCCGCCCAGGTAGGCCATCACCGAGCCGCCGACCATGATGTAGTGGAAGTGGGCGACCACGAAATAGGTATCGGACAGGTGGACGTCGAGGGCCAGCGCGGCCAGGAACAGCCCGGTCAGGCCGCCGATCGTGAACAGGCCGACGAAGCCGAGCGCGTACAGCATCGGCGCGGAAAACGTGATCCTGCCCTTGTACAGGGTGGCGGTCCAGTTGAACACCTTGATCGCGGACGGCACCGCCACCATGAAGGACAGCAGCGAGAACACCATGCCCGCATACACCGACTGGCCGCTGACGAACATGTGGTGGCCCCACACCAGGAAGCCGATCACGCCGATGGCCAGGATCGCATAAGCCATGAAACGGTAGCCGAACACGGGGCGGCGCGCGAAGCAGGGAATGATCTCGCTGGCCACCCCCATCGCCGGCAGCACCATGATGTAGACCGCCGGGTGCGAGTAGAACCAGAACAGGTGCTGGAACAGCAGCGGGTCGCCGCCCAGCGCGGGGTCGAAGATCCCGACCTGGAACAGGCGCTCGACGGCCACCAGCACCAGGGTCATGGCCAGCACCGGTGTGGCCAGCACCAGGATCAGCGAGGTGGCGTAGTTGGCCCACACGAACAGCGGCAGACGGAACCAGCCCATGCCGGGCGCCCGCATGGTGTGCACGGTGACGATGAAGTTCAGTCCCGTCAGGATCGAGGAAAAGCCCACCACCAGCACCCCGGTCAGGGCCAGCACCACGTGCGAGTTCGAGAACATGGTGGAGAACGGGGTATAGAAGGTCCAGCCGGTGTCGACGCCGCCGGCCAGCAGCGCCCACAGGACGATCGCGCCACCAACCATGTAGAGGTACCAGCTGGCCAGGTTCAGGCGCGGGAACGCCAGGTCGCGCGCGCCGATCATCATCGGCATCAGGAAGTTGCCGAGCACCGAGGGTATGGACGGAATCAGGAACAGCCACACCATGATCACGCCGTGGGCGGTGAACAGCTTGTTGTAGGTGTCGGCGCTGACCAGGTCGCCCTGCGGCGTGGCCAGCTCCAGGCGGATCAGGGCCGCTGCGATCCCGCCGAGGAAGAAGAACAGCGTGATCGACGCCGCATACAGCAGCGCGATGCGCTTGTGGTCGCGCGTGCCCAGCCAGGAGCCCAGGGTCCAGCCCTCGGACAGGTAGCTGCGTGCGGGCCGCGAGGTTGGCCCCTCGCCCTCCTCCTCGATCAGGCTAAGGTCGCTCTGTGGACGGGTCATGTCCGCTCTCCCTGAGGTATTCGATGATCGCCAGCAGGTCCTCCTCGCCGATCTGGCCGGCGAATGAGGGCATGATGGGGTCGTAGCCGGCCACGATGTCCTTGCGCGGCAGGTAGATGGAATCGCGCACGTAGGCTTCGTCGGCCGTGATCTCGCGGCCGTCCTGCAGGTGCACGCGGCGCCCCAGCAGATTGGCGAGGTCGGGCGCGTGCACGCTGGAGCCGGCGGCGTGGCAGCCGCTGCAGCCGTACTGGCGGAACAGCGCGAAGCCGCGCGCGGCCATGCCGGGCTGGCGCGGGCCCTCGGCCAGCCAGCGTCCGTACTCCGCGGGCGGCAGCACCACGATCTTCCCCGTCATCATGGCGTGCTCGGTGCCGCAGTACTCGGCGCAGAACAGCTCGTATTCGCCGGCCTTGCTGGGCGTGAAGCCGATCGAGGTGTAACGCCCCGGCACCGCGTCCTGCTTGATGCGGAAGGCCGGCACGAAGAAGCTGTGGATCACGTCCTGCGAGGTCAGCACCAGGCGCACCGGGCGCCCCAGCGGCAGGTGCAGCTGGCCGACCTCGCGCCGGCCGTTGCGGTGCTCGGCCTTCCACATCCACTGCTTGGCCACCACGAAGACGGGCGTGGCGGCAGGATCGGGGCGGTACAGGGCGGCATAGTCGATCGCGCCCCAGGCGTAGAGGCCGAGGAAGAGCAGCATCGGGATCGCTGTCCAGGCGATTTCCACGGGCAGGTCCTTGGACGGCACGTGGCTGCGGTCGGCTTTGGAACGGGCGCGGTAGCGCACGCAGAACACGATCATCATGACCAGCACGCCCAGCGCCACCGCGCCGGTCAGCAGCAGCAGGCACAGCGCCAGGCTGTCGAGACGGGTGGCGGACGATGCGCCGTCCGCCGGCAACAGGTGGAAAGGCGCCGTCATGGCCTGCCCTCCTTCGCGGCATGGACGCTGCGCCGGCGCCACAGCCATCCGCCCATGCCCAGCAGGGCCAGCAGCACGCCGCTGCGCACCGCCGCCATCGCCGCGCCGCTGTTCCTGCCGAGCGCCGGGTCGTAGTGGGTGCACAGCATCAGCAGGCGCTCGCCGAGGGAGGGCGCGCTGCTGCCGCTGCCGTCGCGCGCCGCCTGCAGCGCCGTGCGCAGCGCCGCCGGATCGAAGCGCACGCCGGGGAAATACCGCGTGACGCGCCCGCCGGCATCGAGCACGACGAAGCCGGCGGCATGGGCAAACTCGCCGGTCTCCTGGTCACGCAGGGCACGGTAGCCCAGCGCCGCCTCGATGCGCGCCAGCGCGGGCGCATCGGCGGTCAGCATGCGCAGGTCGGCAGCGCCGCCGGGCAGCAGGGAAGCATAGGCCCGGCGCTTGGATGCCGCTGCCTGGGCGCCGTCGCGCGGGTCGATCGAGAAGCCGACCAGGCGGTAGCTGCCGGCCGCCATCCCGCCCAGCGCGAGGGCCTGCAGCACGCCCTCGAACAGGGTGCTGCACAGGTTCGGACAGCTGTAGTAGCCCGGCACCAGCACCACCGGCGCGGTGCCGAACAGCTCGCCCAGGCGCAGCGGCCGGCCCGCCTCGTCGCGCAGCATGGCGTCGAGCGGCAGGCGGGCGCCGATCGCCGGCGAAAAATCCGCCGCCGGCTGGGCCGGCAGGCGCAGCGCCTGGGCGCCGGCCGTCCCACAGCACAGCGCCAGCATGAAGCAGGCGGCCCCGAATAGCTGCAATAGCCGGCTCATGGCTTGTTCTCCTGCTGGCGGCGCGCGGCCAGCAGCCGCATCGCCTCGTCCAGCGGAATGTGGGCGATGCCGGCCTGGCGGTCGACCCAGCCGTAGCTGGCGAGGCGTTTCTCTTTTTCCGCGAAATAGGCGGCGCGATCAATCTGCGGGGCCGGCTGCAGGCGCGGCGCCGGGATCGCCGCCGGCGGCTGCGCGGTGTTCGCCACCGGTCCCAGCCTGTGCAGCAGCCACCAGGAGCCGGCCACCGCGAACACGATGCCGCCCGCGATCGCCAGCGCCCCGCGCCGGATCGCGCGGACGTGGATGCCGCCGTCTTCGCTCTCAGGCATGCGCCGCCCTCCTCTTCATCTCCGCGCCGCGCCAGGCCAGCCAGGCCAGCAGGACGCCGGCCAGCACCGGCAGCGGCGCCAGCCACGTCCAGTGGGCCGTCAGGCCCGTCACCGACGGCAGTACCAGCCACCAGCAATCGAGCAGGTGGACCGCCAGCAGCAGCGCCGCCAGTCCGCCCATCATCTTCGGCGCCTGCTTGGCATGGCGCGACAGCAGGATCAGCAGCGGTCCCGCGAAATGCACGACGGCCAGGGTCCAGGCCACCGCTTTCCAGCCCGGCGTGGCGCGCAGCAGGTACCAGGAGATCTCGCGCGGCAGGTCGGCCGACCAGATGATCAGGAACTGCACATAGGCCAGGTAGGCCCAGGTCAGCACATACATCATCAAGAGGTTGCCGAAGTCCGGCAGGCGCGCGCGCGCGGCCTCGCGGTCGATCAGCAGCACCGCCAGCGCCAGCCCGCTCAGCATCTGGCCGGTGCCGGTCAGCCAGCCGAACACGCTCGAATACCATTCCGGCCGCAGCGACATCAGCCAGTCGATCGACGCCAGCCCGCTCGAAAAGACGAAGGCCAGCAGGCAGGCGGCGGCGCGGCCACCCGAGCGGTGGCGGGCGCGCAACTCGATCCAGGCCAGCGCGCTCCACAGCAGCAGGTAGGCCAGGCTGCGCGCCACGAAGAAGCCGGGGCTCAGCCACAGCTTGCGGAAGGCGGTGTCCGGCTCCACCGGCCCGGCGCCGGCCCAGGGGTACAGCAGATGCATGCCGGCCAGCACCGGCAGGAACAGCAGGCAGGCCAGCGGCAGCCAGCGCGCCGCGCGCAGCAGCGGGGTGCGGATGATTTCTCCCCAGTCGCCGCCGGTGAGCTGGTGCAGCCAGACATTCGCCAGGCCGCCCAGCAGCGCGCCGGTGACGAACCACCACAGCACCAGGTAGCCCGCCAGCAGTGCGCGCAGGTCGATGCGCCAGCCGACCAGGGCCAGCACGGCGGCCGTCGCCACGGCGGCGATCGCGAGCACGGCGCGGTTCATGGCCTGCCTCCGGCGGCCGCAGCTGCGGCCGGGGCTGCGACCGCCGGCTGGGCGTCCAGCTTCGCCCGGATATCCGGCGGCAGGCCGTCCGCCGGCGCGTTCTGGCTCAACTGCAGGGCGCGGATGAAGGCCACGATGGCCCAGCGCTCGGCCGGTTCGATGCGGTCGGCATAAGGCACCATCACGCCGTAGCCGTTCGTGATCACGTCGTAGATGTGGCGGTCCGGGGCCTCGCGCAGGCGCGGCTGGTGATAGGTGGGCGGTGCCGGAAAGCCGCGCCGCACCACCAGGCCGTCGCCGTCGCCCACCGGGCTGTGGCAGGGCAGGCAGTAGATCATGTAGCGCTCGCGGCCGCGCTCCAGCAGGCGCAGGTCGACCGGATAGGGATTCGCCTGCGCGGTCTCGGCGGCGATGTCTTCCTGCACGGCGGCGCCGCCTTTGCGCCCGCCGGTGCTGTCGGAAAAGGCGCCGCGGGCGCGCGGCTGGGTGCCGGCCGGCGGCGTGCGCGCCGAGGCGCCGTCCGGGAACAGGGTGCTGGCGGCGAAGGTCTTGTAGCGCGGCTGGTCGTACATGTCCTGCTTTGCCCGTTCGCAGCCGGCCAGCAGGAGCAGCGCCATGAACATGCCCGGGATGCATCTCATGCCGGCACCTCGCGCACCAGCATCGGATGCAGGCCTTCCAGCAGGTCGCGCGCCGGGCCCGGCGCGAACACCGGATCGTGGGCCGGCAGGCAGAGGAAGAAGCGGTTGCGGCTGGCCAGCTCGAACTCCTCGACCTCGAACAGCGGGTGGTAGAGCTTCGGCAGGCCGTTCTGGACCAGCATGGCCAGCACCGCCGCCACCGCCGCGCCCAGGATGGTCAGCTCGAAGGTCGGCGGAATGAAGGACGGCCAGGAGTGCAGCGGCCGGCCGCCGACATTGATCGGGTAGTCGACCACGGCCGCATACCACTGCAGGAAATAGGTGCCGGCGCCGCCCAGCACGCCGCCGATGAGGGCCGCCGGCGCGACCCAGCTGCGCCGGGTGCCGAGCACCTGTTCGAGGCCCTCGACCGGGAAGGGACTGTAGGCTTCGGCATGGGTGTAGCCGTGCGCCCTCGCCTCCCTGGCCGCCGCGCACAGGCTGTCCGCGTCGGGGAATTCGGCCAGCAGGCCGTACACGGCCCGGCTCGGTTTTTGCCTCATTTCTTGCCCTCCGCGGTGTCGCGCACCAGCTCGCGCATCTCGGCCATCGAGATCAGCGGCAGGAAGCGCACGAACAGCAGGAACAGCCAGACGAAGAAGGCGATCGAACCGAACAGCGTGATCCAGTCCCAGCGGGTCGGGTAGAACATGCCCCAGCTTGATGGCAGGAAATCGCGATGCAGCGAGGACACCACGATCAGGAAGCGCTCCATCCACATGCCGCAGTTGATCGCGAGGCTGAGCAGGAACAGGATCGGCACGCTGTGGCGCATGCGCCGCCACCACAGGATCTGCGGCAGCACGATATTACAGGTCAGCATGCTCCAGTAGACCGGCGCATACGGGCCCACCCAGCGGTTGATCGTCATGTAGGTCTCGTACTTGTCGCCGCTGTAGAAGGCGGTGAAGATCTCGGACAGGTAGCCGTAGCCCACCATCCAGCTGGTCGCCAGCAGCACCTTGGCCGCATTTGCCAGGTGGCGCCCGGTGATGAAGTCCTGCAGCCCGAAGACGGCGCGCAGCGGGATCGCCAGGGTCAGCACCATCGCGAAGCCCGAGAACAGCGCGCCGGCCACGAAGTACGGCGGGAACACGGTCGAGTGGTAGCCGGGCGTGTTGCCGACCGCGAAGTCGAGCGACACGATGGTGTGCACCGACACCACCAGCGGCGTCGCCAGCCCCGCCAGCAGCAGATAGGCTTTCTCGAAACGGGCCCAGTGCCGCGCATCAAAGCGCCACCCCAAAGCCAGCAGGCCGTAGGCCACCTGGGCGCCGCGCTGGCCGCGCAGGCCGGCGCGGTCGCGCAGGGTGGCCAGGTCGGGAATCAGGCCCAGGTACCAGAACATCAGGGAGACCAGCAGGTAGGTGGCGATCGCAAAGAAATCCCACACCAGCGGGCTGCGCCATTGCGGCCACACGTTCATCACGTTCGGATAGGGCACGATCCAGTAGAAGAACCAGGGCCGGCCCAGGTGCAGGATCGGAAACAGGCCGGCGATGCTGGCCGCGAACAGGGTCATGGCCTCGGCGAAGCGGTTGATCGAGGTGCGCCAGCGCTGGCGCAGCAGGAGCAGGACGGCCGAGATGAAGGTGCCGGCGTGGCCGATCCCGATCCACCAGACGAAGTTCCCGATCGCGAAGCCCCAGGCCACCGGGATGTCGACGCCCCAGATGCCGATGCCCTTCGCCAGCAGCCAGCTGACCGCGACCAGCAGCGCCATCACGCCGGCCGAGGCGGCGAGGAAGGCGCTCCACCACTTCCAGCCGAACTTCCCGTTCAGGACGATGCCGGCGATCTTGTCGCTGACGTCGGCATAGCCCCAGCCGGCGCGCAGCTCCGGGGTGTCGCGGGACCTGGGCTGCGGCGCGCTCATTCCAGCTCCGGGTCCGGGTTGACCAGGCGCGCGGTGTAGCTGGTGCGCGGCCGGGTGTTCAATTCCTGCAGCAGGGCGTAGTCGAAGGGCGAGGACTTGGCCGCCAGGACGTCGCTGCGCGGATCGTTCAGGTCGCCGAAGTGGATCGCCGCCGTCGGGCAGGCCGCCTGGCAGGCGGTGACGACTTCGCCATCAAGGATGCGGCGGCCCTGCTTCTCGGCGTCGATGCGGGCGCGCGTGATGCGCTGCAGGCAGTAGCTGCATTTTTCCATCACGCCGCGCCGGCGCACCGTCACCTCGGGGTTCTGCAGCGCCTTCAGGCTTTCCAGCTTCTGGTTCGAATACTGCAGGAAGTTGAAGCGGCGGACCTTGTAGGGGCAGTTGTTCGAACAGAAGCGCGTGCCGATGCAGCGGTTGTAGACCTGGACGTTCAGGCCTTCGTCGTCGTGCACGGTGGCGCCGACCGGGCACACCTCTTCGCAGGGCGCATGCTCGCAATGCATGCAGGGCACCGGCTGGAACAGCGTGCGCGCACCCAGGCGGTAGCGGTCGACCCGGATCCAGTGCATGCTGCGGCCGCGCATCACCTCTTCCTTGCCGACCACCGGGATATTGTTCTCGGCCTGGCAGGCGACGGTGCAGGCGGCGCAGCCGATGCAGGCGTTGAGGTCGATCGCCATGCCCCATTTGTACTCGTCGTAGCGGTATTCCGGATACAGCGAGGTCTTGCCGCCCTCTTCCTCTTCGCGCTTCTTCGGCGCCGCCTTGGCCCCGGCCCGCGCCACCTTCACCGGATCGCGCCCGTGCATGTCGACCTCGCGCTGGCGCAGCGCGAACACATGGCCGCCCATGGTGGCGTCGAGCCGCAGCGGCACCGGCCCGCCCAGCGCGGCCTGGGGACGCAGGCGGTAGGCGTCGAAGCCGACCGCATTGCCGACCGAGCCGGCGCCGCTGCGCCCGTAGCCGAGCGGCAGCGTGACCACGCCCTCGGCCTGCTCCGCCAGCACCATTACCGGCGCCTCGATGCTGCGGCCGTCCACCGTCAGGCGGGCCACGCCGCCATCGAGCAGGCCGGCGCGCCTGGCGGTGGCGGGGCCGATCAGGGCCGCGTTGTCCCAGGTGAGCGAGGTCAGGGGCCGCGGCAGCTCCTGCAGCCAGGCGTTGTTGCAGAACTCGCCGCCATCGACGGCCGGATCCGGCACGAAGCGCGCCACCAGCGGCGGCGTTTCCAGCTTCGGCATGTCCACCGGCGGCACCTCGCGCACCGTCACCTCCGGCGCGGCGCTGCCCTCGACCAGGCCGCGGCGCAGGGCTTCGCGCCAGAAGGCGTCGAAGGCCGGGCCGGCCAGTTCCGGACGCGCGGCCTGCCAGGCGGCGCGCGCCAGCACCAGGCCGTCGCGGCTGCCCTCGCCCAGCAGGGTCGCCAGCACCGTGTGCGCGGAGCGTCCGCCATACAGGGGCGCGATCAGCGGCTGCACGATGCTGGCCGTTCCGTCATGGGCGCGGGCATCGCTCCAGGCTTCGTAACCGTGCGCCAGCGGCAGGTGCCAGCCGGCCTCGCGCGCGGTCTCGTCGCGGTAGAGGCCGAGGTGGGCGCTCAGCGGCACGCGACGCAGGGCCTGGGCGAAGCCGAGTGCGGGCGGTGCGGTGTAGACCGGGTTCGTGTCCAGCATCAGCAGGGTGTCGACCCGGCCGGCCTGCATGTCGGCCGCCAGTCCGGCGAGCGTGGCGCCATGATCGGGCGCGCCGAGCGCGACCCGCTCGATATGGGCGACGGGGGCGACGGGGCCCTGCTGCCCGCCCAGGCGCTGGTTGAGCAGGTGGGCCAGGGCGCGGCTGGCCGGGCTCAAACCCGGTCCGGCCACCACCAGCGCATGGCCGCGCGACCCGCGCAGCGCCATCGCCACCGCCGTCTCCCAGCGCGCGACGGCGGGATCCGGCGCGGTGCCGCCGCCGGGCGCCGCTTCCAGCAGGCCGGCGATGCGCCACAGCGAGGCTTCGATCTCGTGCGGCGCCCGCGCCAGGCGCTCGTCGGCGTAGGCGCCGGTGAGGGTCGGCGTGGACTCCATCGCATACAGGCGGTTGGCGGCGACGTTGGCGCCCAGCCGGCGCGGCGCGGTGAAGGCGCGCGCATGGGCCACGCCGGCGCCCCGCCCGCCCTCGGCACCGAACAGGTCGGCGTCCAGGGTCAGCAGCACGGCCACCTTGTCGAGCCGGTACAGGGTGTCGAGCGGACGCCCGAAGGCCAGGCTGGCGGCGGCCGCGGCGCCGTCGTCGTGCAGCGGATCCCAGGCGTGCCAGCGCATCGCCGGGTACTTCTTCTGCAGCGCCGCCAGCTGGGCCGCCAGGGTCGGCGAGGTGGCCGGGCCGGTCAGGACGCGCAGGCCGGCGCCGCCGTCGCGCGCGAACCGCGGGCGGCGCGCTTCCAGGGTCGCCTCGAAGGCCGACCAGCTCGACAGCTCCGTCCCCTGCTGCACCGTCTGCGAGCGGTCCGGGTCCCACATCTGCAGGATCGAGGCCTGGGCGAAGACGTCGG
Organism: Massilia sp. 01N417; assembly: GCF_056399645.1. NCBI lineage: Bacteria > Pseudomonadati > Pseudomonadota > Betaproteobacteria > Burkholderiales > Oxalobacteraceae > Massilia > Massilia sp. 01N417. The sequence goes on from NZ_JBFTRS010000034.1 coordinate 14,775, forward strand.
TGGCGCCGCCGCTGACGGGATGCTCGGGATTGCCCTCGACCTTGGTCGGCCGCCCCATATTGGTCTCGACCAGCACGCCGTGGGCGAAGCCGCGCCGCACGAAGGCGGTGGCGTAGAACAGCGGCAGCCCCGGCACGTCCTGCTCCGGCATCCGCACATAGGGCACGATGGCCTCGGGCGGCGGCCCGCTGCAGCCGGCGCCGGCCAGCGCCGCGGAAGCCGCCATCAGCTTCAGGAAGCGGCGCCGCGACGGCTCGTCCCGGCCGTGATCGCGATCGCGATCGTGATCGTGATCGTGATCGTGATCGTGGATGGGGATGACGGGATGGCCGGTTCTGTTCATCGGTGGCAGGTCGAGCAGTTGGTCAGCGCATTCGTGCTGCGCAGGCGGTACAGGCGGTCGAGCTGGCGCACTTCCTCCGGCGTCAGCGGCCGCTCGGGCGCCATCGACAGCACCTTGCCGAGCGGGCGGACGTGCTGCGGCGCAGTGCGGTGGCAGCCGAGGCACCACTGCATCTCGAGGGTGGCGGTGCGCCAGGTCAGCGGCATCTGGTCGACGCGGCCATGGCATTCGACGCAGGCCACGCCCTTGTTCACATGGATATCGTGTTCGAAGTAGACGAAGTCGGGCAGGTCGTGCACCCTCACCCAGTGGATCGGCCGGCCGCTGCGCGCGCTCTCGTGCAGCGGCGCCAGCGCGGGCGAATCGAGGAAGAGCTGCGAGTGGCAGCTCAGGCAGATGCCGGTCGAGGGCATGCCGGCGAAACCGGATTTTTCGACCGAGGTGTGACAATAGCGGCAATCGATGCCGTCGTCGCCGGCGTGGTGCTTGTGGCTGAAGGCGATCGGCTGGTTGACCGGTTCGTAGATGCCGTTACGCGGCGTCATCTCCCAACGCGCCACCGCCACCGCCGCCACGGCGATGCCGAGGATGAGCAGCAAAGCCAGTTTGACGACCAGCACGGCAGGCTTGGAAAACGGCGGCGCCATCGAGAATGCTTATTAGCAAAAGAAATGGATTGGTGACTATGCAGTTGTTTTTTTGATACTTCATTTAGTATAGGCGAGTGTCGGCAATCGGTCCGCACGCTTGAATTGACGGGTAAACCCGTTGCAATTGAATACATTGACAGGCAGCCGCCTGGCCCATAATGGGCGCATGACTATCTCGACCTCGACCTCGTCGCCGGGCCTCGGCGCCACGAGCGGCAGCCTGTCCGATCTCTACACCAGCGCCACCCAGTCGCTGCTGGCCAGGAACCCGGCCGTCAAGCTCCTCGATACGCAGCTGCAGCGCGACAACGCGCGCCTGTCCAGCCTGGGCAGGATGGCGCTCGCGCTGGACGCTTTCCGGAACGCCGCCGGCGGCCTGTCCGCCGCCGGGATGGACATGTCGGCCAGCAGCAGCACCAAGGCGGTCGAGGCCAGCCTGAACGGCACCACGGCGACGGCCGGCTCGCATACGGTCGAGGTCAAGCAGCTGGCCCAGGCCCAGCAGCTGGCCAGCAAGGCCCTGGCCGCCCGCGATGCCCCGATCGGCAGCGGCGCCGCCACGGTGATCAAGATCGACACCGGTTCGGCGTCCAAATCGCTGCGCATCGACGGCAGCAACAACACCCTGGACGGCATCGCCAAGGCCATGCGCGATGCCGGCCTGAATGCCGAGGTGGTCCAGGACGGCAAGGGCTTCGCCCTCAAGCTGACCGGCAGCAGCGGCGCCGCGAACGGCATGCGCATCAGCGTCAGCGGCGACCCCGCACTGCAAGGACTGCTTTCCTACGGCAACGGCGGCAACAGCGCGATGACGGAAAAGACTGCCGCCCAGGACGCCCAGCTGGTGGTCGACGGCAAGACCGTCACGGCAAGCACGAACAAGGTCGACAACGCCATCGCCGGCATCTCGCTGACCCTGGCCGCGGCCGGCAAGAGCGAGGTGCAGGTGGCCCGCGATCCGTCCGCGATCGCCGCCAACGTGAAGAACCTGGTCGGCGCCTTCAACACCATGGGCAGCCAGCTGGCCGCGCTGCGCAGCGGCGACCCGGGCTCCGACTCGGCGCTGAACCAGGTGACCGTGCAGATCAACCAGGTGCTCGACGCCGCCGACCCGAAAGCGCTGGCCGGGGTCGGCATCACGCGCAAGAGCGGCGCCCTGGTGCTCGACGAGGCCAAGCTGAAGGCGGCCGTCGCCGCCGACCCGGACAAGGTGACGGCGCTGTTCGCGAATGGCGGCAAGGGCCTGGCCGAACAGCTGGCCAGGCGCGCCGGCCAGCAGATCGCCACCGGCGGCACGGTGGCGAACCAGGCCATCGCGGTCAGGCAGGATGCGGACAAGCTGAGCGACAAGAAAGCGAAGATCGTCGACACCGTCAACCGCCAGGCGGCGATGCTGGCGCAGCAGTATTCGCTGGCCGGATCGGGCATCGGCGGCAGCGCGCTGTTCGGCAATGGTCAGGTCAAGCCGATGTCGCTGTTCGACTTCATGGCCTGAGCGTCAGCACGTAGCGTCCGTAGGGCACGCCGCGGATCGGCGGCAGATCGGCATCGCGCACGAAGCCGAGCGCCTCGTACATGCGCAACGCCGAGGCCATGATCGGGCTCGTATGCAGGCCGACTGCGGGCGCCCCGGCGTCGCGCGCCAGGCGCAGGCAGCCCGCCACCAGTTCGCGCCCGGCGCCCTGCCCGCGCCGCCGGGGATCCACCACCAGCATGCGGATCACCGACCAATCGGTCGGGAAGAAGGCGGCGCGCGGCTGCCCCGGCCTCACGTGCGCGACCGCGCCGGCAACGACGCCATCCTGCTCGGCCACCAGTAACTCGGCCTGCGCCGCCAGGTCGGCCATCTTGCCGATCCCTTCGATGAAGCCGGGCCAGTCGGCGTAATCCCGCGAATACTGCATGAAGGCCGCCCGCGCCACCGCGTTGACGGCCCCGCGGTCGCCGTCCGCGTACGGGCGAACGCGGATCATGCCGCCCGCCCGATGTCGTCCTTGATCCACCACAGCGAGGGATTGTTGTCGGCCAGGTCGCGCAGCAGGTCCCACACCACCTTCACCCGGCGCAGGCGATACAGGTCGGTGGGCGCGGCCAGCCAGAAGGAGCGCTCGGCGTAGAAGCCGGGCAGCACCGGCACCAGGCGGCCGTCGTCCGGAATCGCATAGGGCGGCGCCATCATCAGGCCCATGCCCAGCGCCGCCGCCTCGACCTGGGCGCCCATGCCGAGCGAGCAGAAGCGCCGCCGCGGCGTGAATCGGAGTTCGTTCAGGTAGGACAGCTCGCGGCTGGCCAGGCGGTCCTGCACATAGTCGACGAAGTCGTGGCCTTCGAGGTCGGCGTGGGTGCGGATCGGCGGATGGCGGTCCAGGTAGGCGGGCGAGCCGTACAGGTAGAAGCGGAAGCTGGCCAGGCGCGTGACCACGTAGCGGCCGGTGGCCGGCGGATCCAGCATCACGCCGAGGTCGGCCTCGCGGTTGGCCAGGTTGGCGAAGCGCGCCAGCGACAGCATCTCGATCGACAGGTCGGGATGGGTGTCGAGCAGCTTGACCAGCAGCGGCGCCACCACCCGCACTCCGAACACGTCCGGCACGCCCAGCCGCACCACGCCCTGGGCGCCGAGCTCGGTGCCGCCCAGCTGCTCGAGCGCGGCCAGCGACGCCCCTTCCATCGCTTCCGCATGCGGCAGCAGGGCGTGGCCCCTCTCGGTCAGCTCGTAGCCTTCGCGCGAGCGGTCGAACAGGGTGGTGCCGAGCTGGCTTTCGAGGCGATCGATGCGCCGCGCCACGGTGGTGTGCTCGACGTCCAGCCGGCGCGAGGCGCCCGACAGGGTCCCCGCACGCGCCAGTTCAAGGAAGAAACGCAGGTCAGTCCACTCAGGCAAGGTATTCATAGGTTGATTGTCTGATATCAGCAACAATTATTGTGCACCAGTGCACATTTTGGCGCCAAGACTTTCCTTGAATTAGGTCTTCGGCCGCCTGCTGCCAGAGTGGGAGCCGGCGTTTTTACGTCACACATGGGTGCGTCTCAAAACATCCCTGTGCATTTTTGCACACCTGTTGAGCGCGTTGTTATCTATTCAACCAGTCTTGTGCGCGGCAAACTTCCTTCCGTGCGAAAAAACCTGAACGCATGCGCTATCAATAAAATTAGGAGACATACAATGCGTCGTACCGATAACAGACTGATGCTGCTGAACCGTTCCGCCATCTCCACCGCCGTCCTGCTGGCGCTCTACGGCGCCGCGGTCGGGGTAGCCCATGCCCAGGAAGGTGCGGACGCCGCCAACGCCGCGCCCGCCGCCACCGCAAACACCAATGCCAATGCCAACGGCGACAACATCAACCAGGTGGTCGTCACCGCCCGCCGCCGCGCCGAACTGATCCAGGACGTGCCGGGCGCCGTCACCGCGATCTCGGGCGCCGAGCTGGAAAAGCAGGCCGTGCCCGACATCACCGCCCTGACCGACAGCACCCCGAACACCACCCTGAAGGCCTCGCGCGGTACCAACACCACGCTGACCGCCTTCATCCGTGGCATCGGCCAGCAGGACCCGGTCGCCGGCTACGAGCAGGGCGTCGGCATCTACCTCGACGACGTCTACCTGGCCCGTCCGCAAGGCGCCCTCACCGACATCTACGACCTCGAGCGCATCGAAGTGCTGCGCGGCCCGCAGGGTACCCTGTACGGCCGCAACACCATCGGCGGCGCCGTCAAGTACGTGACCCGCAAGCTGGCGCCGAAGCCCACCCTGGACGCCAAGGTCACCTTCGGCAACTACGGCGAGAAGGACCTGGTGGTCAAGGGCAGCATGCCGATCTCCGACATCCTGCGCATCGGCGCCACGGTCGGCACCTTCAACCGCGACGGTTTCGGCCACAACATCCTGAACGGCCGCCAGAACTACAACAAGGACGTGGTCGCCGGCCGCGTCAGCCTCGAGCTGACCCCGACCCCGGACCTGTTCATCCGCCTGGCTACCGACAAGACCGTCGACGATTCCGAGGCCCGCCAGGGCCGGCGCCTGACCCTGGGCCCGGCCCCGGGCAATATCCAGCCGGCCTCCGGCACCTACGACACCCGCGCCAACCTGTACAAGGTGCTGGGCCACGAGCAGCAGGTCACCGTCGAAGGAACGTCGCTGCTGGCCGAATACACGATCGATCCGACCCTGTCGGTGAAGTCGATCACCGCCTACCGCAAGTCGAAGTCCTATGCGCCGATCGACTTCGATTCGCTCGAACTGCCGCTGTGGGAAGCGCCGTCCTTCTACAAGGACAACCAGACCAGCCAAGAATTCCAGCTGACCTACACCGGCGACAAGGTGCAGGGCGTGGCCGGCCTGTTCTACATGAAAACCAATGCCTACAACGACTTCGACGTGCTGTACAACGCCGCCGGCGGCCTGTCGCTGCTGACCCACGACGACATCGACTCCAAGACCTGGGCCGCCTACGCCGACGCCAGCTACAACGTGACCGATGCCTTCAGCGTCACGGTGGGCGGCCGCTATACCGAGGACGAGCGCCGCGCCGAGATCTTCAAGGCCACCTACCTGGGCCTGAACGATTCGCCGCGCCTGGGCAACCCGGGCGCCGTGATCTTCGGCGCGCCGAACACCAACCTCGGCAAGGATGCCCTGCACCGCACCGACAAGAAGTTCACGCCGAAACTCGGCTTCGGCTACAAGCTGACCCCGGAACACAATCTGTACACTACCTGGTCGAAGGGCTTCAAGGGCGGCATGTTCGATCCGCGCATGGACCTGGCCGCCACCGGCGGTCCGAACTCCGTCGTGTCGCTGGCCAAGCGCAAGGGCGTCGACCCTGAAGAAGTCAGCAGCATCGAGCTGGGCGTGAAGTCGTCGATGAACGGCGGCCGCCTGCAGACCAATGCCGCGGTCTTCTACACCGACTACAAGAACGTGCAGATCCCGGGTTCGATCCCGACCTATGCCGCCGACGGCAGCGTGAACGGCTTCGCCGGCAGCCTGACCAACGCCGGCAAGGCCAAGATCAAGGGCCTGGAACTGGAAGCGGTCGCCTACCTGACCAACCAGCTCAGCGTAAACGCGATGTACAGCTACATCGACGCCAAGTACAACGAGTGGATGGTGGCGAACGGCGCCAACCTGGTGAACATCGCCGGCAGCACCGAGTTCCAGAACACCCCGAAGAACTCGGCCAACATCGCCATCAACTACGACTGGCCGGTCAGCATCATGGGCCGTTCGGGTTCGATGAGCTTCATGAACAGCGTCTCCTACAAGAGCAAGGTGTACCAGACCGAGATCGCGCGCAGCACCGGCGTGGCCAGCCTGGACGCCACCATCCCCGGCAACCTGATGCTGGCCCAGGATGGCTATGCGCTGTGGGATGCGGGCGTGGTCTGGACCAGTTCCGACCGCAAGATCCAGGTCGGACTGCATGGCCGCAACCTGGCCGACAAGCGCTACAAGACCGCCGGCTACAACTTCTCCGGCTTCTTCAACACCGTGACCGCGTTCTACGGGGACCCGCGCACCGTGCGCGCCACCCTCAACGTGAAGTTCTGATCGCCCCGCCCGATGGCTGCAGGGCGTCCCGCGGGGCGCCCTTTTTTAAAATCACAACGGGGTCCAATGTCCAACTACACTGAAATCAGCTTTACGAGCGATGACGGCCTGCAGCTGTACGCACGCGATTACGCCGCCGCTTCGGGACCCGCGCGCCTGCCCGTGATCTGCATCCACGGCCTGACCCGCAACTCGGCCGACTTCGACGAGCTCGCCCCGGTGATCGCGGCGCAGTCGCGGCGCGTGCTGGCGCTCGACGTGCGCGGACGCGGACGCTCGCAGCGCGATCCCGATCCCGACAACTACCACCCGAACGTCTATGCCGGCGACGTGGTCAAGCTGATGTCCGACCTCGGCATCGCCCGCGCGGTCTTCATCGGCACTTCGATGGGCGGCCTGATCACCATGGCGCTGGCGGCCCGGGATATCGACCTGATCGCGGCGGCCATCATCAACGACATCGGCCCGGTGCTGTCCGAAAAAGGACTGGCGCGCATCGCCGGCTATACCGGCAAAGCCGCCTCGCTGGAGTCCTGGGACGACGCCGCCTGCTACGTCAAGGACATCAACCTGTGCGCCTTCCCCGACAACTCCGATGCGGAGTGGGACAAGTGGGCGCGCCGCGCCTTCGAGCAGGACGGCGAGGGCCGGCTGGCACCGCGCTATGATCCAAACATTGCCATTGCATTACAAACCGGTAAACTCCGTCCGACGTCCCTGGCGGGCCGCATGGCCTTCCGGCGGCTGGCGCGCAAGCGTCCGGTCCTGCTGGTGCGCGGCGAGCTGTCCGACCTGCTGGAGCAGCGCCAGTCCGACTGGATGCGGCGCGCCGCCCCCGGCATGCAGTACGTCGAAGTGCCCAAGGTCGGCCATGCGCCGATGCTGACCGAGCCGGCGGCACTCGAGGCGATCGCCCGGTTCCTGGCGACCGTGCCCTGAATAAAACGCAGTAAGAGAAACGAGGAGACCCATATGACCCGCATCAAGCCCCTCTCTGCCGCCCTGCTGGCAGCCTTCATCGCCACCGCCGGCGGCAGCGCCCTCGCCGCTCCCGACCTGAAAGTCGCCCTCATCGCCGGCAAGACCGGCGCCCTGGAATCCTATGCCAAGGAGACCGAGACCGGCTTCATGATGGGCCTCGAGTACCTGACCGGCGGGAAGATGGAAATCAACGGCCGCAAGATCAAGGTGATCGTCAAGGACGACCAGGGCAAGCCGGACCTCGGCCGCACGCTGCTGGCCGAAGCCTACGGCGACGACAAGGCCGACATCGCGGTCGGCACCACCTCGTCCGGCTCGGCGCTGGCGATGCTGCCGGTGGCCAAGGAATACAAGAAGGTGCTGATCGTCGAGCCGGCGGTGGCCGACGAGATCACCGGCGCCAAGTGGAACAAGTACATCTTCCGCACCGCGCGCAACTCGATGCAGGACGCGCTGGCCGCCGCCTCGACGCTGAAGAGCGGCAGCGTGGCCTTCCTGGCCCAGGACTATGCCTTCGGCCGCGACGCCATCAAGGCCGGCAAGGAAGCCCTGGCCGCCACCGGCAGCAAGGCCAAGGTCGTGCACGAGGAATACGCGCCGGCGGCCTCGACCGACTTCACCGCGCCCACCCAGCGCCTGTTCGACGCCCTCAAGGACCAGCCGCAGCCGCGCGTGCTGGCCATCGTCTGGGCCGGCCCGAACCCGCTGAACAAGATCGCCGACATGAAGCCGGAGCGCTACGGCATCAACCTGGCCCCGGGCGGCAACATCCTGCCGGTGATGAAGACCTGGAAGGCCTACGCCGGCACCGAAGGCACCATCTATTACTACTACGGCTTCCCGAAGAACAAGATGAACGACTGGCTGGTGGCCGAGCACACCAAGCGCTTCAAGGCACCGCCCGACATGTTCACGGCGGGCGGCATGGCGGCGGCCGGCGCGGTCTATGCGGCGCTGTCGAAGGTGCCGAACGCGAACGGCGACCAGCTGGCGGCGGCGATGGAGGGCATGTCCTTCGAGACACCGAAGGGCAGCATGACCTTCCGCAAGGAAGACCACCAGGCCCTGCAGCCGATGTACCACTTCCGCATCAAGAAGGACCAGAAGAACGAGTGGGACCTGCTGGAGCTGGTGCGCGAGATCCCCGCCAGCGAACTGCCGCTGCCGGTGCGGAACAAGCGCTGACATGGCGGACCAGGAACGACAGGCGCAGCCCTCCCTCGCGACCCGCGACCTGACGATCCGCTTCGGCGGCCACGTCGCGGTGAACGGGGTGACGGCGGCGTTCCATCCCGGCACCCTGACCGTGATCGTCGGTCCCAACGGCGCCGGCAAGACCACCTACTTCAACCTGATCTCCGGCCAGCTGGCGGCGACCTCCGGCAGCGTGCACGTGGCAGGCCGCGACGTGACCCGCTACAAGGCGGCGCAGCGCACCCGCCTCGGCGTCGGCCGCGCGTTCCAGCTGACGAACCTGTTTCCCCACCTGACGGTGCTGGAGAACGTGCGCCTGGCGGTACAGAGCCGCGCCGGCATCGGCCTCAACATGTTCTCGGTCTGGTTCGGCCACAAGGAGATCATCGCGCGCGCCGAGCACTACCTCGAGCGCGTGTCGATGATCGCCAAACGCGACCTGCCGGTCGGCACCCTGCCCCACGGCGACCAGCGCAAGCTCGAAGTGGCGATCCTGCTGGCGCTGGAACCGCAGATCCTGATGTTCGACGAGCCGACCGCCGGCATGAGCGTGGACGAGGTGCCGGTGGTGCTCGACCTGATCCACCAGGTCAAGGCCGAGCGCAACAGGACCGTGCTGCTGGTCGAGCACAAGATGAACGTGGTGCGTTCGCTGGCCGACCGCATCATCGTGCTGCACAACGGCACCCTGGTCGCGGACGGCGAGCCGCGCGAAGTCATGCAATCGAAAATCGTACAGGAAGCCTATCTTGGAACTCCGGAACATGTCTGAGCCGATCCTGACCCTGTCCGGCGTGCACACCCACATCGGCCAGTACCACATCCTGCAGGGCGTCGACCTGGTGGTGCCGCGCGGCGGCCTGGCGGTCCTGCTGGGCCGCAATGGCGCCGGCAAGACCACTACCCTGCGCACCATCATGGGCCTGTGGAAGGCCAGCGCCGGCAGCATCGTCTTCGACGGCCGCGACATCACGAAGATGCCGACCCCGGACATCGCGCGCGCCGGCATCGCCTACGTCCCCGAGAGCATGGCCGTGTTTTCCGAACTGACGGTGCGCGAGAACCTCTACCTGGCGGCCCGCAACGGCCCGCTGGATGAGGCGCGCGTCGACTGGATCTGCGGCTTCTTCCCGGCCCTGAAGAAATTCTGGAACTACCCGGCCGGCAACCTGTCCGGCGGCCAGAAGCAGATGGTGGCGATCGCCCGCGCGATCGTCGAGCCGAGGAAGCTGCTGCTGGTGGACGAACCGACCAAGGGCCTGGCCCCGGCCATCGTGCAGAGCCTGATGATGGCTTTCCGCGAGCTGAAGGACACCAACACCACCATCCTGCTGGTCGAGCAGAACTTCAATTTCGTTCGCAGCCTCGGCGATACCGTCAGCGTGATGGACGACGGCCGCGTCGCCCACGCCGGCCTGATGCACGACCTGGTCGACGACGAGGCGCTGCAGCAGCGCCTGCTCGGCCTCTCACTGGATTCCCATCAATGAGCGCAACCCTCCCCATTCCCCAAACCCAGGCGGAAGCCCCGCTGCCGGCGGCCAGGCGCGACCTCGCGCCCCTGCTGCTGGTCCCGGCGCTGGCCCTGGCCGTGCTGCCCTTCGTCTCCCTGCCGACCTGGCTCACCCTGACCGTGGCCGGCCTCGCCATGGGCATGATGATCTTCATCATGGCCAGCGGCCTGACCCTCGTGTTCGGCCTGATGAGCGTGCTGAACTTCGGCCACGGCGCCTTCGTCTCGGTCGGCGCCTTCAGTGCCACCATGGTGCTGCTGCCGATGCGCGGCTGGCTCGAAGCCGATTCCCTGCTCGCCAACCTCGGCGTACTGGGCCTGGCCGTGCTGGTCGCGATGCTGGTGACGGCCCTGATCGGCTGGGCCTTCGAACGCATCGTCATCATGCCGGTCTACGGCCAGCATTTGAAACAGATCCTGATCACCATGGGCGGCATGATCGTGTCCGAGCAGCTGATCAACGTGATCTGGGGCGCCGAGCAGATTCCGCTGCCCCTGCCCGCCACCCTGCGCGGCGCCATCTTCATCGGCGACGCCGCGATCGAGAAGTACCGCCTGCTGGCGGTGGTGGTCGGCCTGGTCGTCTTTGCCGCGATGTTCCTGACCTTGAACCGCACCAAGATCGGCCTGCTGATCCGCGCCGGCGTCGAGAACGGCGAGATGGTCGAAGCCATGGGCTACCGCATCCGCCGCCTGTTCGTCGGCGTGTTCGCCGCCGGTTCGGCGCTGGCCGGCCTGGGCGGCGTGATGTGGGGCCTGTACAAGGAAACCCTGGTGGCCAGCATGGGCAGCGAAGTCATGATCATGGTCTTCATCGTCGTCATCATCGGCGGCCTGGGCTCGGTGGGCGGCTGCTTCATCGGCTCCCTGCTGATGGCCCTGCTGGCCAACTATGCCGGCTTCCTGGCGCCCAAGGTGGCGCTGGTGTCCAATATCGTGCTGATGATCGCCATCCTGCTGTGGCGTCCGGCCGGCCTGTATTCGAAATCGCGAGGCTGAGCATGCTGATCAAACTCCTCGGTTCATTCTTCTCCGGCGACCTGCCGCGCAGCCGCGCCCTGACCGCCCTCCTGCTCCTGACCCTGCTGGGGCTGCTGCTGGCGCCCTTCCTGTTCAGCGGCGCGCGGCCGCTGAACACCGCGGCGACCATCTGCGTCTACATCGTGCTGGTGGCCTCCTACGACCTGCTGCTGGGCTATACCGGGATCGTCTCCTTCGCCCATACCATGTTCTACGGCATCGGCGCCTACGGCGTCGGCATCGCCCTGGCCAGCGTCGAGGAGCCCAGCTGGGGCATCGTCTTCGCCGGCATCGCCCTGGCCCTGCTGCTGACCGTCGTGCTGGCCTTCGTGATCGGCCTGTTCGCGCTGCGCGTGCGCGCCATCTTCTATGCCATGATCACGCTGGCGGTAGCGTCCTCGTTCGCGGTGCTGGCGTCCCAGCTGTCCGACTTCACGGGCGGCGAGGACGGCCGCACCTTCAGCGTGCCCGAGCTGCTGTCGCCCGGCTTCACCCTGGTCGAGAACGAGGTCTTCGGGCGCGCGATCGACGGCAAGCTGATCACCTACTACATCGTGTTCTTCGGCTGCCTGATCCTCTTCCTGTTCCTGCTGCGCCTGGTGAATTCGCCCTTCGGCCGCGTGCTGCAGGCAATCCGCGAGAACGAGTTCCGCGCCGAGGCGCTGGGCTACCGCACCGTGGTCTATCGCATCTGGGCCAATGTGCTGGCCGCCGTCGTGGCCGCGCTGGCCGGCGCCCTGATGGCGCTGTGGCTGCGCTATGTCGGACCGAAGACGTCGCTCGGCTTCGAGGTGATGACCGACATCCTGCTGATCGTCGTGATCGGCGGCATGGGCACCATGTACGGCGCGGTGGTCGGCGCCGCCCTCTTCATCGTCGCGCAGAACTACCTGAAGACCCTGATGGGCCAGGCCTCGGAGGCACTGTCCGGCCTGCCGATGCTGGCCGCCGCCCTGCATCCCGACCGCTGGATGCTGTGGCTGGGCGTGCTGTTCATCCTCTCGATCTACTTCTTCCCGATCGGCATTGTCGGCAAGCTGCGGTCCCGCCGCAAATAACAGGTCGCCCCGCAGCCAGTACGTCGTCCCCGCGCTGTTCCCGTCGTCCCCGCGCCGTTCCCCGTCATCCCCACGCCGTTCCCCGTCATCCCCGCGAAAGCGGGGATCCAGTCCCACTCCACGCCCCCTTCCAGCCAGCACGGCAGTACTTCCAAAGTCCAGTCCGCACCTTGGTTGGATATCAAAGCCTGTTGTCATCTCGATCATATGATGAGTTCAGCATGGCCTCGTCGATCAGCCAGCGCGAGCGGTTCACCATCCTACTGGCTAACAAGAAAGGGCTTTCAATGAAACCCGTCAACAGTGTTTTTGCTGCAGCGGCCTTCTCGCTGGCCGCGATCGGCGCCCCGGCCGCGCAGGCGGAAGGGGTCGAAGTACTCACGGAAGGATTCGGCAATGTCGCCGGCCTGAGCGGATGGGTCCAGCTCAACAACAGCCTGCCGGCGGCGGGCGATGGCTGGTTCCAGGGCAATACCGCCATCTTCTCCGCCCAGGCCGGCGCCGCCGACGCCTATGCCGCCGCCAACTTCCTCGGCGCAGCCAACGGCATGGGGACGGTCGACAACTGGCTGATCACCCCGACCCTGAACCTGTCGGGCAGCACGGTGCTGGACTTCAGCACCCGCTACTCTGCCGACCCCGGCTTCAACGACCTGCTCGAAGTGCGCTTCTCGTCCGGCCCGGGCCTGGATCCGGCCGGCTTCACCACCATCCTCGCCACCGTCGGCGGGCATGCCGACTACCCCGCCGAGTGGCAGCAGTTCAGCGCCACGCTGGACGCCAGCGGCACCGGGCGCTTCGCCTTCCGCTACCATGGACCGGCCGACACCCTGAGCTACGTGGGCCTGGATTCGGTCAGGGTGGTGACCGCGGTGCCCGAGCCGTCCGCCTGGGCGATGCTGGGCGCCGGCCTCGGCCTGCTCGGCCTGCGCCGCCGACAATCGCAAGCCTGACCGGAGGATGCCATGTCCAGACAGAAGATGATGACCCTGAGCATGCTGGCCGCGCTGTGCGTGCTGGCGTCGCTCGCCATGCACGCCAAGGCCGCCGGCCAGCAGCAGAAGCAGGAGCGGCAGGGCCAGCGCGACCGCCAGGAAGGCATGGTGGTGGTGCGCGATCCCCAGACCGGCAAGATGCGTGCGCCGACGCCGGAAGAACTGCGCGCCCTGCGCGCCAAGGCGCCGCCCTCGGCCGCCGCGCTGAGCGGCACGCCGCAGCAGAACCAGGCCCTGACGCGGCGCGACGGCGCGCGCGGGGTGCGCCTGGGCGAGAAGAACCTGGTCTACGAGGTCGTCACGCGCGGCCTGGACGGCAAGCTGAGCAGCCAGTGCGTGCAGGGCGATGCCGCCGCCGAAGACGCCCTGCACCATGCCGCCAACGCCGAGCACAAGGAGCACAGCCATGAAGCCCGCTGACAAGCCGAACGGCAACCCGCGCCTGCAGCAGGCCGCCGGCGCCGCCGTCGCCACCATCGCCCTGGTCCTGGCGCTGGCCATCGGCGCCGTCACCAGCGCCCATGCGGCCGCCAACATCGTGATCGTCAACCTGAACGATCCCGGCGTCGGCTTCAACGACCCGACCCCGGCCACCCCGGTCGGCGGCAATCCCGGCACCACCCTGGGCCAGCAGCGCCTGTATGCCTTCCAGAACGCCGCCGCCATCTGGGGCTCGACCCTGAGCAGCAACGTCACGATCCGCATCGGCGCTTCCTTCGTGCCGCTGTCCTGCACCGCCACCAGCGCCGTGCTGGGCTCCGCCGGCGCCAACGAGATCTGGAGCGACTTCCCGAACGCGCCGCGCGCCAACACCTGGTATCCGAGCGCCCTGGCCAGCAAGCTGGCCGGCGAAGACGTCGCCACACCGGGCCAGCCGCACATCATCGCGCGCTTCAATTCGCGCCTGGGCCTGTTTTCGGATTGCCTGCCCGGCTCCGGCTTCTACCTCGGCCTGGACCGCAACTTCGGCGACCAGATCGACCTCGTCACCGTGCTGCTGCACGAGTTCGCCCACGGCCTGGGCTTCCAGACCTTCACCGACGACGAGACCGGCCAGGAGATCATGGACATCCCCTCGGTCTGGGACTACTACCTGCTGAACAACCAGACCAACCGCAGCTGGGTCGAGAGCACCGCCGCCGAGCGCGCCCAGTCGGCCGTGACCTGGCGCGGACTGTCCTGGAACGGCCCGCGCGTGACCGCCGCCGTGCCCCAGGTGCTGGCGCCGATGTCGAACCTGGCGGTGTCCGGTAACGCCGCCGGCCAGGCCGCCGGCAACTACGAGGTCGGCGACGCCTCCTTCGGCCCGCCGCTGGCGAATCCGCCGGTGAGCGGCCAACTGATGCCGGTGGTCGACCAGGGCGACGGCAACGGCCTGGCCTGCACGCCGCTGAGCGCGCTGAACGCGCTGGCGGTACGCGGCAACATGGCCCTCGTCGACCGCGGCGGCTGCGACTTCGTCACCAAGGCGAAGAACGTGCAGAACGCCGGCGCGATCGGCATGGTGGTGGCGGACAACCAACCGGGCGACGTCGCCGGCATGAGCGGCAACGATCCGACCATCGCCATCCCCTCGGTGCGCATCACCCAGGCCAACGGGGTGTCGATCAAGGCCAGCCTGCAGCGCCGCTCGCGCACCCAGTCGGGCGTGGTCGCCAGCCTGGGCATCAACCAGAACCGGCTGGCCGGCACCGATGCGCAGGGACGGATCCTGATGTACACGCCGACCATCTACTCGCCCGGCTCGACGGTGTCGCACTACACCACCGAGGCCAAGCCGAACCAGCTGATGGAACCGTCGATCAACGACGACCTGACGCATGAGGTGACGCCGCCGCGCGATTTGACCTATCCGCTGCTGCAGGATATTGGCTGGTGATGAGCGGCTGGTGAAAAGCACGCCACCCCGGGTGTTGTATTGATGTGTGATTCCGGTAATTATTTATAAGTTGTTGTAAAATTGCTCGGAATCAACATTATCTAAAAATACAAACCTGGGGGGCGGCAATGTGGCGGTATCTGAAAATCTTCCTGGTCGCTGTCGTCGTGATCGCAGTCGCGAAAACCTTCATCCACGACAGGCAGGGCAAGCGGGCCGATGTGGAAATACCCCAGCTCGTGGCCAAGCAGCAGGCCATGCTGCCGGTGAAGATCAGTGAGCAGATCGAGCTGACCGACGTTTCCTACGAAAACAGGACGCTGCACTACGACGCCAGGTCCAGCACCTGGTTCGAACGCTCGCCGGAAGAAGCCCAGTCGGTCGAGCAAAGCCTCAAGACGAAGTATTGCAAGGACATGACGGCCTTCGTGAACGCCGGCGTCTCGGTCGAATTCGAGATCAAGATCCCGCCGAAGACGCTCAACGACCACACCAGCACCACCCAGGTCGCGCTGCACCCGGGCGACTGCCGTTAAAGGAGTGGGGATAAAAAAAGCCGGGCAAGCCCGGCTTTGTTTTTTCAGCGAACACTTCGATTACTTCGCCTGTGCGTCGTAGGTCTTCACGCCGTTGAGGATCTCGGCCTTGGCGCCTTCCGGGCCTTCCCAGCCTTCGACCTTGACCCACTTGCCCTTTTCCAGGTCCTTGTAGTGCTCGAAGAAGTGCTGGATCTGGCGCAGGGTCAGTTCCGGCACGTCTTCGTGGGTCTTGATGTTGGCGTACAGCGGCGCCAGCTTCTCGACCGGCACGGCCAGGACCTTCGAGTCACCGCCGGCTTCGTCGGTCATCTTCAGCACGCCCAGCGCGCGGCAACGCACCACCACGCCCGGAATCAGCGGGAACGGGGTGATCACCAGCACGTCGCACGGGTCGCCGTCGTCGGCGATGGTGTTCGGAACGTAGCCGTAGTTGCACGGATAGTGCATCGCGGTGCCCATGAAGCGGTCGACGAAGATCGCGCCGGATTCCTTGTCCACTTCGTATTTGACCGGGTCGCCGTTCATCGGGATTTCGATGACGACATTGAAATCGTTCGGCACGTCGCGGCCGGCGTTGACGTTGTTCAGGCTCATGCTTGTCCTTGCTTGGTTGCTGTAGGAATAATAAAGGAGGCCATTATAGCGAATCGGCCTGGGCTTGTGCGCCGCACAAGCCCGAGCGGACGCGGCTTACAGCACGGTCGCCAGCGCGCACTGGCGGAAATGGCGGCTCGCCTCTTCCTGCTGGCCGAGGGCTTCGTGCAGTTGAGCAAGCTTCAGATGGGCTTCGCGCACGTGTTCCGGATTGGTCGCATCGACCAGCGCATTCTCCAGGTAGCGCTGGGCCTTGCCCCACAGCTTCTGGCGCAGGCACAGCGCGCCCAGGGTCAGGGCCAGTTCGGGGTCGCCCGGGTGTTCGCGCAGCCAGCCCTCGCACTTCTCGATCTGGGCCAGCAGCGTGGCCGAGCCTTCCGGGCCGGCGGCTTCGCGGTAGGCGCGCACCACGCGCTCGTCCCACTCGGCCGTCAAGGCGTTCTCGACGATCAGGCGCGCTTCGTCATGCAGGCCGCGCGCATTGAAGGCGCTAGCGGCGCGCGCCGCGATATACGGCTTGCAGCGGTCCGCGCCCGGCACCGTCGACCACAGGCGGCGCAGCGATTCGGCATCGTGGCCGCCTTCCGACAGCAGGGCCTCGTAGGCCATCTCGCGCAGGCGGCTCGACAGCGCCGGATGCAGGGCGTTGCGCTTGTCCAGGGTACGCACCAGGCGCAGCACCTCGGGCCAGTTGCGCGCCTGCTGGTTGGCCTTCATCGCCCACTGCAGGGCGTGGATGTGGCGCTGGCCGCTGGCGTTCAGCTCGGCCACGGCTTCCAGCGCGCCTTCCGGCTTGTGCTCGTCGACCAGCAGTTCGGTCACCGTCATCAGGCGCGCGGTCTTGAGCGACTGGTCGTGCACGATGCCGGCCAGCCAGGCGTCGCGACGCGCCGGCTCGCGCATGCGGTGGGCGGCGCGGGCGCCGATCAGGGCCGCCAGGCCGGCGTTCTCGGGCAGTTCGGCGGCGCGCTTGGCGGCCTTTTCGGCGTGGCCGAAGCGGCCCTCGAACAGGGCTTTCAGGGCTTCGCGCAGGCCGCGGTTGGCTTCGCGCTCGCGCTTGCGCTGGCGGTACTCGGCCACGCGCTCGGGCATGCCGAGGGTGGCGCGCACCGCGCGCAGCAGCACGTAGAGCACCAGGAACAGCAGCGCCGCCAGCACCACGAACAGGTTCAGCGACAGGTCGATCCGGTGCGGCGGGTAGAAGAACACCACGTTGCCGGGGTTGAAGCGGGCGGTCACGGCGATGCCGATCGCCGCCGCCATCAGGGCGACTAACCAGAGGAGCAAGCGCATCGTCAGCTCCTCATGGTTTCGATTTGTAGTTGCGCACCGCGTTCAGGCTCTCCGACAGGTCCGGCACCTCGATGGTGACGTTGTTGGCCTGGACCTGGCGCAGCAGCCCCTGCACCGACTGGGTCGAGCGCGCCTTGGTGTCGAAATACCGCGCCAGGGTTTCCTGGGCGCTGCCGATGTCGTCGCGGAAGGTGCCTTCGTTGCGCGACAGCAGGGCCAGGCGCGCGTTCAGCAGGCGCAGCTTGAGGTTCTCGCGCACGAAATAGGCCTCGCCCGGCGACAGCATCAGCGCCTCCGGATGGTCGACGGTGCGCACGCGGATCAGCTGGCGCATGTCGTCCCACATCTCCTGGCTCCAGTTGCGCCAGGTGCCGATCATGCGGCGGCCCAGCGACATTTCTTCGGCCGGGACCGCATTCGCACCGGCCGCCGCGCCGGCCGCCGGCTTTGCCGCCTTCGCCGGCGGATTCACGCGGGTCTGCGCGATCGGCTCGGCCGGCTTCTCGTCGGCCAGCAGCGGCAGGTTGTCGATCTGCGAGATCACATTGTCGAGGCGCAGGGCGATGCCGGCCTGGTCGACCTGGGGCAGCGCCTTCAGCTTGTCGATGTCGCGCGCGATCGCGCGGCGGATCGTGATGAACTGCGGCTTGTCGGAGCGCGACAGCGAGCGGTCGGCATTCTGCAGCGCGATCAGGGCGCCCTGCACGTTGCCGGCCAGTTGCAGCTGCTGGCTGGCGGTCGACAGCACCTGCTCGATCTCGGACAGCGCCCATTCGTCGCGGTTCTTCGAGATGTCCTGGTACATCTGCTCGAGCGCGGCCTGCTGGCTGGCCGACTCGGCCTGGCGGCTTTCCAGCACGCCGACCTTGACCTGCAGCTCCTTGGCCGTCTCCTGGGTGTCGCGGACCAGCTGGGACGTCTCGGCGTTGGCGGCGTTATCCTTCTGCAGGGTCTTGGCGACGTCTTCGCGCAGCTTGTTGAAGCGGCTGTGGGTCGACCAGGTCTGCATTCCCAGCAGCAGGGCCAGCACGATGATGGCGACGTTCTGCGGCTTGTTCAGCAGCCCGCCCACGCGGGGGCCTTCCGGCACGCGCGGTTCGGCGGGCGAAGGCGCGATATAGGTCTCCGGGACCACCTGGCCGCCCTTGCTCGGTTGTTCGGGATGTTTGGGCAATTCGTTCATGCTTGTGATTGTAACGCGGCAAGGAGGCGTTCGTCTCCGGAACCGGTCAGGACCAGGTGCTCGAAACCGAGCGCGAGCGCCGTCTCATGGATGCGCGCATGCGGCACGATCAGGCGCTGGCGCCGCAGCCGCTGCGGGGATTCGCCCATGCGCTCGACCAGGGATACCAGTCCGCGCAGGGCTTCCGAACTCGTGATTATCCAGTCGTTCGGCGCGGCCAGCAAGCCGGACAGCTGTTCGGCCAGCGCCGGGCCCAGCTCGGGCACCGTGCGACGGTAGGCCGTCACCGTCTCGACCGTGGCGCCCGCGTCGCGCAGCGCGGCCGGCATCAGCTCGCGCCCGCCGTCGCCGCGTACCACCAGCACGCGGCGGCCGGCCAGCGCCTGCAGGTCGAGTGCCTGCAGCAGGTGTTCGGAATCGCTGTGGGCCGGGTCTGCCGGGCAATGCACGCGCACGCCGGCATCCGGCACGCCGTACCTGGCCAGCGCCGCGCGGCTGCCTTCGCCGACCACGCCGATGTCGACGCCCTCGGGCCAGCGTTCGATGTGGGTAAAGGCGGCGTCGATCGCGTTCGGCGAGACGAACACCACCAGCGCATACGCGTCCAGGCCGGCCAGCACCCGGCGCAGCCCGCCCTGCTCCGTTTCAGGGAGCGGCGAGATCTCCAGCAGCGGCAGCAGCACCGGCCTGCGGCCGAGGGCGGCCACGGCGCGCGCCAGCGGCTCGGCCTGCTGGCGGGGACGGGTGATGACGACCGCGCCGGTCATCAGGGTGCGGCCGACTCGGCCCTGCACTCGGCCAGGATGGCGTCGGCGTCCTGCTCGCGCAGGCGGTCCGATACCTGCTGGCCCAGCTGTTCCGGGGCATCCGCCGGACCGTGGCTTTCGGCGAAGGCGCTGCGGCGGCCGTCCGGGGTCGCGACCATGGCGCGCAGGTGCAGGGTGCCGCCGTCGACGCTGGCGTGGGCCGCCAGCGGGATCTGGCAGCTGGCGCCGAACACGCGCGAGACCTTGCGTTCGGCGGCCACGGCGCGCGCGGTAGCGTCGTGGTTCAGCGGCGCCAGCAGTGCGCGCAGGTCGACGCCGTCGCCGCGTTCGGCGGACGCGATCTCGATCGCCATCGCCCCCTGGCCGGCGGCCGGCAGGCTTTCGTCCAGCGGCAGACAGGCGCGGATGCGGCTTTCCAGGCCCAGGCGCTTGAGGCCGGCGGCGGCCAGGATGATGGCGGCGTAGTCGCCGCGGTCGAGCTTGCCGAGGCGGGTATCGAGGTTGCCGCGCAGCGGCTTGATCACCAGCTGCGGATAGCGCGCCGCGATCAGGGCCTGGCGGCGCAGGCTGCTGGTGCCGACCACGCTGCCGGCCGGCAGTCCGTCCAGGCTGGCGTAGTCGTTCGAGACGAAGGCGTCACGCGGATCCTCGCGTTCGAGCACGGCGGCCAGCTCGAAGCCTTCCGGCAATTCCATCGGTACGTCCTTCAGCGAGTGCACCGCCAGGTCGGCCCGGCCTTCAATCATCGCCACCTCGAGTTCCTTCACGAACAAGCCCTTGCCGCCGACCTTGGACAGGGTGCGGTCGAGGATCTGGTCGCCGCGGGTGGTCATGCCGAGAATGTCGATTTGGCAATGCGGATATAATGCCGCGAGGCGGTCGCGCACGTGCGTGGCCTGCCACATGGCCAGCCGGCTCTCGCGGGATGCGATAATGAGGCGGGTTGGAACGCGCTGCGTCGTGTCGTTATTAGCGTTCAAAACAATTTCTTTCACTGTCGTTGTGCCAGGATCGGCCGACGCCGGTTGGCGGCATGCCTGCAACCACAAATTCTAGCATGCGGCCCCTTGCAGAACCGTGGCAACCGCCATGGCATCGTTGTACATCCGTGCCCCAATGGGACCCCGATCATTCAACCTGTGCTCGATAATGAACAAAGCTGCAAACCTTGATCCCCAAGCCGATCCGCAAACCGCCGCCCCTGTCCAGGCCGGCGACAAGGACGCGCCGCTGAAAGAAGACATCCGCCTGCTCGGCCGCCTGCTGGGCGACGTGCTGCGCAACCAGGAGGGCGAAGCGGTGTTCGACGTCGTCGAGACCATTCGCCAGACCGCCGTGCGCTTCCGCCGCGAAGACGATCCGCAGGCCGGCGAAGAACTCACTACCCTGCTGAAGAAGCTCACGCGCGAAGAGACCAATTCGGTGGTGCGCGCGTTCTCGTACTTCTCGCACCTGGCCAACATCGCCGAAGACCAGCACCACGTGCGCCGCCGCCGCGCCCACCAGCTGGCCGGATCGAAGGCCCAGCCGGCCAGCGTGGCCTATGCGCTGGCGCGCCTGCAGGATGCCGGCGTCGGGCGCGAGCAGGTGAAGGAATTCCTGCGCGAAGCCCTGATTTCGCCGGTGCTGACCGCCCACCCGACCGAGGTGCAGCGCAAGTCCATCCTCGACGCCGAACACGACATCGCCCGCCTGCTGGCCGAACGCGACCTGCCGCTGACGCCGAAGGAGCGCGCCCACAACCTGATGCTGCTGCAGGCGCGCGTGGCGACGCTGTGGCAGACCCGCATGCTGCGCTACGAAAAGCTGACCGTGGCCGACGAGATCGAGAACGCCCTGTCCTACTACCGTACGACTTTCCTGCGCGAGCTGCCGGCCATGTACGACGACATCGAGGACGAGCTGCAGGCGGAGCTGGGCGACGCCACCTACCTGCAGATGGGCAGCTGGATCGGCGGCGACCGCGACGGCAACCCGAACGTCAACGCCGGCACCATGCAGCGCGCCCTGGTGCGCCACGCCACCACCATCTTCGACTTCTACCTCGACGAAGTGCATGCGCTGGGCGCCGAACTGTCGACCTCGACCCTGCTGGTACCGGCCGACGCCGCCCTCGAAGCCCTGGCGGCAGCCTCGCCGGACACCTCGCCGCACCGCGCCGACGAACCCTACCGGCGCGCCCTGATCGGCATCTATGCGCGCCTGGCCTCCACCGCCCGGCTGCTGGGCGCCACCAATCCGCTGCGCAAGGAAGTCGGCCATGCCGACCCTTACGGCGGCCCGGCCGAGCTGCAGGCCGAGCTGCAGGTGCTGGCCGATTCGCTGGCCAACAACCACGGCGCCATCCTGGTCAAGCCGCGCCTGGCCGGCCTGCTGCGCGCGGTCGCCATCTTCGGCTTCCACCTGGCCTCGCTGGACATGCGCCAGAGTTCGGACATCCACGAGCGCGTGCTGGCCGAGCTGTTCAAGGGCGCCGGCGTCGAAGCCAATTACGCCGGCCTCGACGAAGCCGCCAAGGTGAAGCTGCTGCTGGCCGAGATCGCCCACCCGCGCCTGCTCACCACGCCCTACGCCGAGTATTCGGACGAGACCCAGTCCGAGCTGGGCGTGCTGCGCGCGGCGCGCGAGATCCGCCAGCGCTACGGCTCGCGCGCGATCCGCAACTACATCATCTCGCACACCGAAACCGTGTCCGACCTGCTCGAAGTACTGCTGCTGCAGAAGGAGACCGGCCTGCTGCGCCCTGGCGAGAAGGAATGCGACGTGATGGTGATCCCGCTGTTCGAGACCATCCCCGACCTGCAGCGCGCCAGCGAAATCATGGCCGAGTGGATGGCGCTGCCGATCGTGAAGGAGCTGATCGAACAGCAGGGCCGGCTGCAGGAAGTCATGCTGGGCTATTCGGACTCGAACAAGGACGGCGGCTTCCTGACCTCGAACTGGGAGCTCTACCAGGCCGAGCTGAAGCTGGTGAAGGTGTTCGAGCAGGCCGGCGTCAAGCTGCGCCTGTTCCACGGCCGCGGCGGCACCGTCGGCCGCGGCGGCGGTCCGAGCTACGATGCCATCCTGGCCCAGCCGCCGGGCACCGTGAACGGCCAGATCCGCCTGACCGAACAGGGCGAGATCATCTCCTCGAAATTCTCGAACCCGGAGATCGGCCGCCGCAACCTCGAGCTGCTGGTGGCCGCCACGCTGGAAGCCGGCCTGATGCCGCATGGCGTCGACCCGCTGCAGGTGGCGCGCCTGGCCGAATACGAAAAGGTGATGGCCGAGCTGTCGGAACGGGCGTATCGCGCCTACCGCAACCTGGTGTACGAGACCCCGGGCTTCACGGACTACTTCTTCGCCGCCACGCCGATCGCCGAGATCGCGGAACTGAACCTCGGATCGCGTCCGGCCTCGCGCAAGTCGACCCGCCGCATCGAAGACCTGCGCGCGATCCCCTGGGGCTTCTCCTGGGGCCAGTGCCGCCTGCTGCTGCCGGGCTGGTACGGCTTCGGCGCCGCCATCTCCGGCTGGCTCGGCGAAGATGACGCCAAGCGCGAAGAACGCCTGGCGCTGCTGCAGGAGATGTTCAGGCAATGGCCCTTCTTCGCGACGCTGCTGTCGAACATGGACATGGTGCTGGCCAAGACCGACCTGCCGATCGCCGGTCGCTACGCCGAACTGGTGCCGGACGTCGAGCTGCGCGAACGCATCTTCAAGCGCATCGCGGCGGAGTACGGCGAGACCCTGCGCTGCCTGGAACAGGTGACCGGCAACGCGGAACGCCTGGCCTCGAACCCGCTGCTGGCAAGGTCGATCCAGAACCGCTTCGCCTACCTGGATCCGCTGAACCACCTGCAGGTCGAGCTGATCCAGCGCCACCGGGCGCTATCGCAGGATCCGGAGCAGATCGATGTGCGGGTGCATCGGGGGATTCACCTGTCGATCAATGGTGTTGCGGCTGGTTTGCGCAACACCGGTTAAGCCCGTTCGCTTAAAAAGCGTCGTTCCCGCGCAGGCGGGAATCCAAGTTCGTCGAGTAGCCACAAAAGTCAACTTGGGTCCCCGCCTTCGCGGGGACGACGGGACATCGTCCAATACCTGCTCACGCACCCATGTGCTTGATTCCGTGACATAGATCACAAGCCCAATCGTCAAACGTGGGGAAATGGACTCCCTGCGCCCACAAGCGGCGCTGCCCTCTGGAGCCATCCATGAACGACAGCCGCAATTATTACGTCACCCTACTTTGCGTGACCGTCTTCGTCGCGCTGCTGTACCAAATCGTCAAAGGCTGGGATACGCTGGATTTCGTGCTGCGCGCCCTCTTCAGCAGTGCGCTCATGGTGCTTGCCCGGCGCAACGGACTCGTCGTGAGCAAGAACTTCAGCGGCCCGGGCGCAGGCTACCGCCTTGCCCTGCACGCCGTGTGCTGGGCGGTGGCCGCAGCCGTCCTGGTCGTCGGTTTCAGCCTGGTCCACTGAGGGTGGCCCCGCTCAGTTTGCCTTGCGGCCGGCCTGATCCGGATAGAGCGCGTCGATGGTCTTGATGATCTGCCTGCTCTGGTCGATATACGCCTGGTAGCGCTCGTAGAGCTGGGGACTGGACTGCATCTGGCCCACCAGGCGCTTGGCCTTCGGCGCGGTCAGGAAGCGGTAATGCGCCATGTCGTCGTCGGCCTCCAGCTTGTCGTCGCGGTAGTCGCGCAGCTTGCGCTGGCGGGTCAGCCAGCCGCCCTCCGAGGTCTGGATCTGTGGCAGCAGCGACTGGTAGAGGCTGAGGATGGCGGCCAGCAGCTTCTGGTCCTCGATATTCGTCAGCTTGCCGCTCATCAGGAAGCCGTCGTAGCGGCTCCTGGTCGGGATGAAGAACCAGTTGCTGTCGAAACCGGCGTAGGCGGTCCGGAATTTCGCCCAGTCCGGCTGCTTGTCCGGATCGAGGCTGGCCAGGTAGGCGTAGTTCGCATCGAAGCCGCGGTAGCCTTCCTTGATGCTGGCGAGCGAGGCGGCATCCTCGGCCAGGTCGCTCTTCAGGCCGAGCAGGAAGGTTCTCACCTCCTGCTGCTGGTGATGGTGCTCGCTCAGGCCATGCAGCCAGATACTCATGCTGACGGCAAACACGATGATCGCGATCTCGACGGCGATTTCGCGGATCCGGTGCGAGACCTTGTGTTCCTTCTTCGTCATCAGGTGGATGACGTTCTTGCCGTGCTTGGCGACTTCCAGCTCTGCCATGGCTTGCCTGTGCAAATGTTAAGTTAAAAATATCCTAGCATGCCAGATTGCAAGATGGCAATTTGCTCACACCACAGGTGGGGGAAAGCCGGCGGACAGCGTCCGCAAGCGGACACCCGGCCCTAGAATCGCGTCCATCCCACTCCGCGAACACGCCTGAAGGACCGACCATGCAACCGACTCCGATGCATCTTGCCGCC
Organism: Massilia sp. 01N417; assembly: GCF_056399645.1. Classification (NCBI taxonomy): domain Bacteria; kingdom Pseudomonadati; phylum Pseudomonadota; class Betaproteobacteria; order Burkholderiales; family Oxalobacteraceae; genus Massilia; species Massilia sp. 01N417. The sequence continues at coordinate 39,757 of NZ_JBFTRS010000034.1, forward strand.
ACCATCCTCGCCTTTTCGCTGGCCGTGTCCGCCTGGGCCGGCACGCCCGACGAACACGTCGTGCTGACCCCTGCCCTGGTCCAGAAGGTCAAGGCGGCCAGCCGCGATATCGGCAAGATCGGGCAGGCCGAGGCCGAAGACAAGGATGACGACAGGCACCGCCAGGACGGCATGCTGCCGGTCGAGTACTTCATCCGTTCGATCGAGGCGAAGCCGGGCGTGAAGGCCAAGCTGGCGAAACAGGGGCTGGCGCCGAAGGAATTCGGCCTGTCGTATTACGCCCTGGTGCATGGCGCCATGTACCTGGCGATGGAGCCGGCGCTGGACAAGAAGGGCGCGGCCGACACGATGGCGAAATTCACGAAGGAGCAGCAGGCGAATATCGCGCTGCTGCGCAAGCTCGGGCCGGCGGCCTACACCCTGGACTAGGAAGGCCCCGCCTTACCTGCGCAGCGACAGCCCGAAAGCCAGGCTCAGGTCCGGACTGCGGCGGTCGAGTCCATGGACCAGCGAGACGTCGAGCTGGCAATCCTTGTTCACCAGGTAGACGAGGCCGGCGTCGACGCTGGCCTGGGTGCCTCCATGCCTGGCGCTGGCGATCTGGGTCGCCGCCGCTTCGACGAAGCCGCGCAGGCGCTCGCTGAATTCCCGGCCCAGGTTGGCGGCCAGCAGGCCGTAGCCGTAGCGCCGGCCCTGGTCGTCGCTGTCGGTGGCCAGGCCCGGCATCAGGCTGAAGGTGGTGCCCTGCGCCAGGTCCCAGTCGGCCGCCAGGCGCAGCGAGGGCCGCAGGCCATGGCCGCGCAGCTCGCGGCTGCCGCTCGGCAGCTCGGCATGCAGCAGCAGGCCCAGCGAAGGCCGGCTCGCCAGGCCTTCGCCTTGCGCATCGGCCAGGTGCCACTTGATGCCGAGCGCGGTATCGGCATAGCCGGCCACGGTCGTGTGCACGCCGCTGGACGGCTCGCTGGCGTGGACCACGGTGCGGCCATCGGTCTCGATGCGCAGCTCGCTGCTCTCGCCCAGGCCGATGCGCAGCAGGGTCGGCGTGCTCAAGGTGCGGGTATGGAGGTCGTCGTCGCGCTGGCGGTCCCACTGCAGGCTGGTCTCGAGCTGGACGCGGCCCTTGCCGACGATCTGGCTGGATTCTGCAAACCCGGGCCGGTCGGTGGAGATCGCATCGCCATCATCGGCGCGCGCGCCAGCGGCGGCCAGGCCGCAGAGGATGGCGGCCGCCAGCGGAAGTAGTCGTCGGTTCGTCATGCGCCCTATTCTAGCGTGCCAGATGGTCCTGCGGCGCCAGCGCCGCGGCCGCCGTTCGTGTGAAAAAAAAGCCCCGGCGGACCGGGGCTTTTCATGATGAAGCGCGAGGCTTACTGATTCTGCAGGAAAGTCTTCAGCTTGTCCGAACGCGAAGGCTGGCGCAGCTTGCTCATCGCCTTGGCTTCGATCTGGCGGATACGCTCGCGGGTCACGTCGAACTGCTTGCCGACTTCTTCCAGCGTGTGGTCGTTCGACATCTCGACGCCGTAGCGCATGCGCAGCACCTTGGCTTCGCGCGGGGTCAGCGAGTCCAGCACTTCCTTGATCACGCCGCGCATCGAGGCGTGCATCGCCGCTTCCAGCGGGGCCAGGGTCGCGTTGTCCTCGATGAAGTCGCCCAACTGGGAATCGCCGTCCTCGCCCATCGGGGTTTCCATCGAAATCGGCTCTTTCGCGATCTTCATGATCTCGCGCACCTTCGATTCCGGCATCTCCATCTTGGCCGCCAGGGTCGCCATGTCCGGCTCGCTGCCGGTTTCCTGCATGATCTGGCGCGAGATGCGGTTCATCTTGTTGATGGTCTCGATCATGTGCACCGGCACGCGGATGGTGCGGGCCATGTCGGCGATCGAACGGGTGATCGCCTGGCGGATCCACCAGGTCGCGTAGGTCGAGAATTTATAACCGCGGCGGTATTCGAACTTGTCGACCGCCTTCAGCAGGCCGATATTGCCTTCCTGGATCAGGTCGAGGAATTGCAGGCCGCGGTTGATGTACTTCTTCGCGATCGAGATCACCAGGCGCAGGTTGGCCACCGTCATTTCGCGCTTCGCGGTGCGAGCGCGCTTTTCGCCGGCCGCCATCTGCTTGTTGATCTTGCGGAGGTCGGCCAGCGGCAGCGCCACGCGCGCCTGCAGGTCGATCATGCGGCGCTGCAGTTCCATGATGGCCGGCGCGTTACGCGACAGCACGGCGCTGTACGGATAGGCGCAATCGACTTCGCGCTGCACCCATTCGAGGTCCGTCTCGTTGCCCGGGAAGACCTTGATGAAGTGGGCGCGCGGCATGCCGCAGCGGTTCACGCAGATGTCCAGCACGGCGCGCTCGATCGAACGCACTTCGTCCATCTGGCCGCGCAGGGTGTCGCACAGCTTTTCGACGATCTTGGCGGTGAAGCGGATGCCCAGCAGTTCGGTCGAGATCACGTCCTGGGCCGCGATGTACTGCAGCGAACCGTAGCCGTGGGTCTTGAAGGCGTGGCCCATCTTGTCGAACTGCTTCTCGATGATGGAGAACTTGTCCAGCGCGGTCTTCTTCAGCGCGGCCAGCTGCTCGGCCGAGTAGCCGGCGGCGGCGCTGCCGGAGGTAGCGCCTTCTTCCTCTTCCTCGTCTTCCAGCTCTTCCTCGTCGTCCTCGTCCGACGATGCGCTGGCCGGCGCGGCGGCCGGGGCGCCTTCGTCCGGCGCCATCAGGCCGTCGACGACGTCATCGATCTTCAGCTCGTCGCTGGCGATCTTGTGCGACAGGGCGATGATTTCCGAGATCGTCACCGGGCAGGCGGAAATTGCCTGCACCATGTCCTTCAGGCCTTCCTCGATGCGCTTGGCGATCGCGATCTCGCCTTCGCGGGTCAGCAGCGAGACGGCGCCCATCTCGCGCATGTACATGCGGACCGGGTCGGTGGTGCGGCCGAAGTCGGAGTCGACGGTCGACAGCGCGGTCGCCGCGGCGGCCTCGACTTCGTCTTCGCTGGTCGGGGTCACGACGGCATCGGACAGCAGCATCATCTCCGCTTCCGGGGCGCGCTCGTAGACGGCGATGCCCATATCGTTGAAGGTGGCGATGATGCCTTCGATCGCTTCCGGATCGATGATGTTTTCCGGCAGGTGGTCGTTGATCTCCGCATGGGTCAGGTAGCCGCGCTCCTTGCCCATGTTGATCAGGTTCTTCAGCTGGGTGCGGCGCTTTTCCAGCTCCTCGCCCGAGAAGCCCTGCTCGGCGCCCAGCATGGCCGGGATGCCCTTGGCCTTGCGCTCGCGCAGCTTGGACGCCGCCTTCATTTCGGCGCGCTCGACCGCGTTCAGCGCGGCGATCTCGTCGTTCTCCGGCACGAACTCGCTCGGCTTGCGGCCGCGGCGGCCCGGCACCTTCACCTGCGGCAGCAGATAGCCCGAGGTATCGATCGCGGCCAGCGCGGCGGCGTCGGTGGTGGTGCTGACGGTTCCGGTCGGCGCGGCGGCGGGCGACGCCGACGGGTCGATGCGGCGGGTGCGGGTGCGGACCACGCGCGGGGCCGGCGCAGGTTCGGCAGCAAGCGCAGCGACCGGTGCGGCGGCGGCCGGTGCTGCGGCCGGAGCTTCGGTGGCGGTTTCGGCGGCTTTCAGGGCGGCCAGCTTCGAGGTGCGCTTGCGCACGATCACCGGCGGCGCGGCCGGGGCGGTCGGCATCGGGATCATATCGGCTTCGTCGGCGGCGACCGCGGCAACCGGGGCGGCCATGGGTGCTGCTTCCGGTGCGGCGTCGTGCACGGTCTCGGCGACGATCTCGGCGGCGGCCTCACCTTCGGCGACGGCTTCCGCGGCGGCGGACCGTTCGAACTGCTCCGGCTGGAGTTGCGCGGCCTCGACTTCGGCGGGGGCGCTGGCGGCGGCCGATTGCTCGGCCTGGGCCGCTTTCAGCGAGGCCAGGCGGGAACGCGTCTTGACCACCGTGACCTTGGCCGCCGGACCGCCGGCCGCCGCTTCCGTTTCGAGGAAGTAGGAGGTCGCGGTTTTCGGCACGGACAGCTGGGCCGTGCTCTTCGCCGGCGCCTTTTTCGCTGTCAGTGTCAATGTCTTGGCGGTGTTTTTCATGATTAACATTCTCCAGTCGAGGCGGGATGCGCGCCTGCGAAGTCAATAAGCCACCTGGTCCGCTTGCGGACCTCGGGCGAGGAATAACGGGATGGCCCTAACTAAGGGCAGACGGGCCGGATATCAAGCACTTCACACTGCGCTTGCCGGCGGACGCGGGACGCGGCCTGAACTGGCGGCATCGGAACGCGCGGACGGAGGGCAAGAGCAGCTCGGAAAATGGTTGAAATCGCGGTTTAGCATGTCGGAACGAAAAAAAGCCCGTCAAGGAACGGGCTTGAGCTATTTTCCCAAGGGAGAAATAGAGGAGACAGGCATATTATGCACCAAGGAAATATTCAGCGATAATTGAAATATCCGATAATGGATATAACGAATCCGCATATTGGCGCTGCGTTCTCCGACCCCTGGCCGGTCTGCGTCGGCGCAAGCCGTGCGCAAGCAAAGGGGCGGATCATACACGATTTCTTGCTGCCGCGCCCGCCGCACGCGAAGRAAATCACGGTCTGCCGGCAGCGTCGACGAACCCTTACACGGCTCAGCGGTACATCTGGCGCCTTGCCATGCTATCCTTCCGCTTCCTGTTCTTACCATGAAGTCAATGAATACGATTAGTAACGTCGCCGAATCCCCCGAGGCCAACGAAAACAACGCTGCCGACACCACGCCGGCCACTGCAGCGCCGGCCGCTGCAGCGCCGACCGCCGGGACGCCGGCCGCGGATTCTCCGCGCGCCCTGCTCAAGCAGCTGCAGCAGCAGTTCGAAGCGTTCCGCAACTGCCTGCCGCTCGAGATCGGCATCGACAAGCAGCTGCTGGCCCGCATGCCCAGCCTGAACCGCAAGCTGATGCGCGCCGCGCTCGGCATCCATACCGGTTCGATGCGCTACCTGCGCGCGATGGAAAAGGCCACGGTGCGCTACGACCTGGACGGCAAGCCGGGCGCCGAGGTGACGGACACCCATCGCCAGCACGCCAAGGAACTGCTGCAGCAGCGCTTCAAGAAGGAAGCCGACCGCAAGAAGGCCGAGCGCGAAGCGGCGGCCCAGCAAGAGGCGGAGCGCAAGCGTCAGGAAAAGCTGCAACAGCTGGCGTCGAAGTTCTCGCGCAAATGAGCAGGTAAAACTGATCATATGAGCGAAACCATCCCGGCCGCCGGCGACGAGCTGCCGTCCTACCTGGGCATCGCGCTGGCGGACGTGCAGCTGGTGCGTTCGAGCGAGGATGCCCAGGCTGCGCTTGCCGCCCTGCTGGCCGCGGATGCGATCGGCTTCGACACCGAGTCGAAGCCGACGTTCCAGAAAGGCGAAGTGTCGACCGGGCCGCACCTGGTGCAGCTCGCGGACGACCGCCACGCCTGGCTGTTCCAGACCGGTTCGTCCACCCCGCCGCACCTGGTCGAGGTGCTGCGCGACGTGCTGGAATCGCCGGCGATCCTGAAGGTCGGCTTCGGCCTCGGCGACGACCTGCGCCGCCTGCGCGCCAAGCTCGGCATCGACACCCGCAACGTGATCGACCTCGCCACCGCCCTGCGTTCGGTCCAGCCCCGCGATCGCAACGCCTGGGGCGCGAAGACCGCGGTCGCGCGCTTCTTCGGCAAGCGGCTGCAGAAGTCGCGCCGCATCACCACCACCAACTGGGCGCTGCCGCGCCTGTCCGAACAGCAGATCCAGTACGCGGCCGACGATGCCCATGTCGCCCTGCGCATCTACCGCCACTGGCGCGAACACTTCCCGGCCGCCGCCGAGAGCGCCGCCGGCAACGCCGCCCGGCTGGCTGCACGTGCCGTTGCGCAAGCCGAGGCCCACGCGCAAGCCCAGGCCAGCGCCTGACCCCGCCGGGCCGCCGGTCCGGTCCGGGCCGGCGGCCTATAATCGCGGCATGAAGCATTTCGTCCCTCTCCTGCTCGCGGCATCGCTGCTGCAAGGCTGCGCCCCTTCCGGCACCGACGCCGCCACCGGCCAGCGCATTTTCCAGCAATGCGCCTCCTGCCACCAGGTCGGCCCCAACGCCCACGGCGGCTTCGGCCCCCAGCTGAACGGCCTGTTCGGCCGCCGCGCCGGCTCCACCGCCGACTACGCCTATTCCGAGGCGATGAAGAACGCCGGCATCGTCTGGAACGAACAGACCCTGGCCGCCTTCCTGCGCGACCCCGGCAAGGTGGTGCCCGGCACGAAGATGCGCTTCTGGGGCATCAGCGACGCCAACCAGATCCTCGCGCTGCAGGCCTATTTGCGCAGCTACCAGGATGTTCGCTAGCTGTGATGTTTCAATAGGTTGTTCTGGTTCATTCGGATTGGATTTGAGAAACTGGAAATCGCCAAACCCCCAGTTCTCAAGAAGACCAACCGAATGAACATCCATAAGAATGCCCGATTGACCTTCATCCGTCGAGTCGAAATGGTCGAAGACGTCCTCAAAGGTGGGCTGGTGGCCGCTCAAGCCGCCCAGTTGTATGGCGTCAGTAGCGCCACAGTTCGCAAGTGGGTTGGCCGTTTTCTGGCCGAAGGACGCACTGCGCTGGTCGACCGGTCGTCCCGTCCAGCTTGCAGCCCACGTGCCATCGACGCAGCAAAAGCGCTGACCATCGTGGAGC
>NZ_JBFTRS010000035.1:0-36235 GCF_056399645.1 Massilia sp. 01N417
TTCTGCGATTCGAGGCGATAGGTTTCATCGGCTTCGACGATGGCGGTGAGATATCTCGGCCGGTCCCGCATGGCGCCGGACACGAAGCGGTGGCGCCAGCGGAAGCTGGTGCTGCGATCCACGCCGACGACCCGCGCGGCGTCGCGAACCGTGCGCGACTCGAGCAGGCATTGCAGGTACGACAGCCAGCACGCCTTCTTGCGCAGGCGCGCGAGCGGCGTGCCCGTCAACGCATTATGGCTGCGCCGGCAGCCGAGGCAGCGAAAACGCTGCAGGCCGCTCGCCTGGCCGCAGCGGTGTTTGCGGGGACAGCCACAATGCGGACACGGCCGTCCGGCTGCGGCTTGTTCGATCAGGGCGATGCAGGCGCCAGGGTGCGCGATGCGCGCGATCCATTCCCGCAGCCGTGCCACGTCCGAGGTAGCCAGGCTTGCCGCCGTCAGCAAGCCGAACAGTTGATCGAAGGTCGGGCTCGGCATCGTCACTCCACATGAGTTAACTCGACAATGCGTATGACCTGCGCAACCCGTTTCAGTTCACATAATTAACGCGCACACAGCCCAAAAAAATGCCGCTGTCGCGAATGCAAACAGCGGCAGAATTCTCAGCCGATCACTGAGGTGGAGACACAATGAACCAGGGAGACTACCTAACGAAACATGACAGGAAGTTGGGACACCTTCGCCGGCCACAAGTCCCGAATCGGGTAAGAACTTCCCGCCGATACGTCAGCGCAGTCGCACAATCTCCCTGCAAGTTTCTCCCCGGGTGCCCTGTCCGGCTAACGGACGCCCGATCCTCGGCAACTGCGGTAGCATCGGGCCATGTGTGGACGATTTGACCAAAGCCAGACCGCGCGTCACTACGCCAATGTATTCGGCTGGACCGATGCCGTGTTCGACAGCGAATCGGGGCCGACCACGAATGCGGCGCCCGGCACCTACCGGCCCGTGCTGCATGTGCAGGACGGCGAGCACCGCGTGGACGATGTGTTCTGGAGCTACCGCCCGCGTTGGGCCGAGGGCAAGATCCCGATCGCCATCAACGCCCGCCTCGAGAAACTGGGCAGCAGCTACTGGTCGCGCCTGCTCAAGAACGGGCGCGGCATCGTGCCGGCCGAGGGCTGGTACGAATGGACGGGAGAAAAAGGCCACAAGCAGCCCTGGCATATCCACCGGAAGGACCACGAACCCTTGTTCCTGCTGGCGCTCGCCAATTTCGGCCCGTTCGAGGAAAACCGCGCGGAGGCCGGCTTCGTGCTGGTCACCGACGATGCTTCCGGCGGCATGCTCGACATCCACGACCGGCGCCCGGTCGTCATGAACGCCGAGGATGCGGCCCTGTGGCTGTCCCCTGCCCTTACGCCCCAGCAGGCGCTGGAACTGGCGCGCCACGCCGCCGTCCCGGCCGAATCCTTCGACTGGTACAAGGTCAGCAAGAAAGTCAACAATGCCAGCGCCGACGGCCCGCAGATCGCCCGGCCGCTCGACGACCAGGACGACGAAGCCTAGCTCTCAATTGATGTAGATGACGGCCGGCGAGGAGCTCAGCGCACGAACCGGCGGCGCCGGGGCCGGCGCCGGGGCGGCAGCCAGGGGCTGGGAAGCCTCGGCACTCTGTTCCGGGTCGGGATTGCTTTCCTCGGGGCCGGGTTCGGTGCCGGCGTCGCTGGCGGCGCTGCTCACCTGGCCGGCCGCGGAATCGGCGGCGCCGGCTGCGGTGGCGGCACTGTCCATGATGTCGCCGGCGGTCTGGGCCTGGGTCTGCGGGGCATGCTGGTCGGTGACACCGGCGCCGCATGCGCTCAACAGCATGCACATGATCGAAGCGAAAGAAGCGAGTTTCTTCATCAAAAAGTTTCTTGCGAAAGAAGTTAAGGTGCTTCTTTGACGCAAGGAAACTGTCGGAGTTCAACGCACTCCGATGAAAACTTTCCTGTTGTAATTAAACGCAAACAAAACGCCCGATGAGTCCGAGACGGATCAGCTTGTGCGCACCGTGTTATGAGCTGCGTCGTATTGCGTGCGGAAACTGACTCGCTGTGAACATGGTCTTAACACACAGACCAAGAGACACAGCGAGGATTGCGCGATGGGCGAATACCTGAGGATTCAAGAGATGCTCAAGGAAGGCGAGGCATATGCCGGCCTGATCCTGGGCAAGGACGGCGAGGCCGACTACCACCTGGTGCTGCTGGCCGACGACGTATCGGATGTGAGCTGGCCGACGGCCCGCGAATGGGCGGGCTCGCAGGATGGGGACCTGCCGACGCGGCGCGAGCTTGCCCTGCTGTTCGCCAACCTGCGCGAACACTTCGACCCCGTGTGGTACTGGTCGAGCGAGCAGCACGATACCCGGCCGCAGCTGGTATGGGGGCAGAACTTCGCCAGCGGCATCCAGACCGTGTATGGCCGCCCCTTCCGCGGCCACGCGCGCGCCGTGCGACGGATCGGCAGCAGTTGAGCTGCCCGCCGATCCGTCACGGCTTGTGAAGATGCTTACCTGGCGGCGGGAGCGGCTGCCGGCGCGGCGATGTTGGAGCGGCCGATCGGCTGGTCCATATTCGCCAGGAACCACGCGGTCGTCGCCATGACGGCAACGTGGCGGCGCAGGTTTTCCGGATCGACCTTGTCGAAGGTGTCGGCCGTGGTGTGGTGGTAATTGAAGTAATTGGCCGAATCGATCCACGGTTCGAAGCTCGGCACGCCGGAGGCTTCGAGATCGTGGAGGTCGCCCGCACCGACCACGTCTTCGCGGCGGAAGGCGCCCGCGCCCATCGGATACAGGGCGGCTTGCAGCGGCGCCATCAGCTTGGCCGACTGCTGGCTGATGCCTGCGCGAATGCCGAAGGGACGGCCCGAGCCGTTGTCGTCCTCGTAGGCGGCGAAATGCTTCTCGGCCGTCGACTTGTTGACATCGTCATAGTGCTTGCCGCCGCGGCCACCGTTCTCTTCGTTCATCCAGGCGACCACGCGGATGGTGCGGCGCGGACGGTAGTCGAGCTTGCGCAGGGTATCGATCACACCCATGGCGCTGACCACGCCCGAGGCGTCGTCGTTGGCGCCGGTGGCCAGGTCCCAGGAATCGAGGTGGCCCGAGACCAGCACGATCTCGTCGGCCTTGTCGGTGCCCGGCCAGTCGGCGATCACGTTGAAGCTGTCGGCATCCGGCAGGGTCTGCGGGGTCAGGGTCAGGTGCAGGCGCACCGGACCGCGCTTGGACAGGCGGGCGATCAGCATCGAGTCTTCGATCGTGACGGCGGCCGCCGGGATGCGCTTGTCCGCCGGCAGGTTGGTGGCGCCGGTGTGCACGATACGGTAGGCGGCGCCGCCGACAGCGCGCACCAGCGCGGCCTGGGCACCCATCTCGGCCGCCATGCGCGGACCGGCGCCGCGGAAGGCCACGGCCTGCCCGTAGGCGGTGCCGGCCAGGCCGCGGTCGGCCATGTTCTGGTCGAAGGGCACGTCGAACAGCACGATGCGGCCCTTCACTTCGGCCGCGCGTGCCTTCAGTTCATCGAAAGTACGCACCACGATCACTTCGGCCGTGATGCCTGCCGCGGGGGTCGCGCCCGATCCGCCGAGGGCGGTCAGCACGACTTTCTGGGTAACGCCTTCCGGGCGGCCCTTGTAGTCGACCACTTCGGCGGTCTCGACGCCGCGCACCCAGTGCGGCACCTTGACCGGCTGCAGGGTCACCTTGGCGCCCAGCTTGCGCAGCTCGTCGGCCACCTGGCTGACGGCGGCGGCGGCACCGGCGGAACCGGAGAGGCGCGGGCCGACCAGGTCGGTCAGGTCTTCGAGGCGCTGGTAGGCATAATCGCTCTGCATCGCCGTATCGCGCACCTTGGCGAGCGCCGCCGGATCGTTACCGGGAGAGGCAGCGTTTGCGCTGCCCGCGGTCGCGAAGCCGCCGAGCAGGCTGGCGGCGACAAGGGTCAGGGCGGGAAGGCTGATGCGGCGGTTCATGCGATTGTCCTTTTGTTCGGGTCGAAATGACCGAAACAATAACGCAATCGCCGCCGTTTTAGGAAATTTATTGCAGTAAATACATAATTGATGGATCGTTACGCCGGGACGAGACGTACCAGGGTGATCTCCGACGGCGCCCCGAAACGCTTCGGCGGCCCCCAGTAGCCGGTGCCGCGGCTGGTATAGACCCACAGCGAGCGCACACGGTTCAGGCCGGCAACGAAGGGTTGCTGCAGCGGCACGAACAGGTTCCATGGAAAGAACTGGCCACCATGCGTATGGCCGGACAGTTGCAAATCGAAACCGGCTTCGGCCGCTGCCGGTGCGCTGCGCGGCTGGTGGGCCAGCAGGACTTTCACGGCAACGTCGTCCGGTGCGCCGGCTGCCGCCAGCTGAGGATCGCTCTTGTGCAGGGGGTTGAAATGCTGGGCCGTGTAGTCGGTCACACCGGCGATCATCACTGCGGCCTCGCCGCGGCGGCGGATCACGTGTTCGTTCAGCAAGACGCGCAGGCCCAGGCGACGCACCTCGGCAATCCACTGCTCGGCGCCGGAATAGTATTCGTGGTTGCCGGTGACAAAGAAAACGCCGTCCGGCGCCGCCAGGCGCTCCAGCGGCTGGGTATGCATCGCCAGCCGCTGGACGCTGCCGTCGACCAGGTCGCCCGTCACGGCGATGGCGTCGGCCTTCAGCGAATTGACCTTGTTGACGATGGCGTTCAGGTAGGCGCGCTTGATGGTCGGGCCGACGTGGATGTCGGAAATCTGGGCGATCGCATAGCCGTCCAGTTCCCGCGGCAGGCCGGCGATCGGCACGTCGACCTTGACCACGCGGGCGAGCCGGCGCGCATTGATGAAACCGATGGCGGTGACGGCCAGCGCCAGCAAGGGCACGGCGACGGCGCTGTCAAAGGCGATCGCGGGGCTGGCGACGCCCGCCAGGGCCAGGATCAGCAGCAGGACATCGCGCACGAAGGTCAACACCAGCAGCGATGAAAAGAAACCCATGGCCAGCAGGCCGGCCCAGGAAAGCGGGCCCGACCAGCGGCTGCGGCGCAGGCTGGGCGCCACCAGGCCGATGCGCACCAGTACCGCCGAGATGCTCAACAGGATGATGCCGAGAAACATCCCGAGCAGGCTGGCGTTCATGCCGGGCAACAGGCGCAGGCCGATATACAGGTGCACCAGCACCAGGATTGCAAGAACTGAAACATTGGATCGACGGCGCGCCATGGGCTGGTGTAAATAAGTAGGGACTCCAGCTAGATGGGGCGGCCTTGGCCGAGTGCAAGCCCTGGCCCCCTGAAATGTTACGATGCCTGATGCATGTGTAAGATTCTGTATTCACGCGTGGCGGCCTCGCCGGTGCGGTCTATAGTGACGTCATGCCTTGCGTCGTAGCGATCATGTTGATCCCCGTAGAGGCCGAAGGAAAAGCCATGTTGAACAAAAAATGCTTTGGTGCGGTACTCCTGGCCGCGGCCGCCGTGTCCTCCACGGCAATGGCTCAAGATCGGGGAGCGAACACCGTCATCGGCGCGCTGGCCGGCGCAGCCATCGGCGGCAGTGCGGGTGGTCGCGATGGCGCCCTGGTCGGCGCGGCGATCGGCGCGGCCGTCGGCAACTCGGTGCGCACGAACGACGACTATTATTACCGCAACCGCGGCTACGTCTCCAGCGGCTACTCGAACAATTACTACTCGAGCGGCTACTACCAGCCGGCCCCGGTGTATGTGGAATCGCGCCCGAGCTATTACTACGAGCCGCGTCCGGTCTACGTCGAGTCGCGCCCGGTGTATGTGGAATCGCGTCCCTACTACGACCGTGGCCGCTACTACGATCGCGGCCATTACTATGACCGCGGCGGCTACGACCGCCACGAGCGCGGCGGCTGGCACCGCTGATCGCTTGCTATCCATGAGAACCGCGCCCCGGCGCGGTTTTTTTTCGTCCTCCCCCCGCTAGCCCCGAGCGGCGGCGCCTGTGCCGCCACCACGCGGGAGGACACATGCTCGAAGCGGGCGACATCATCACCCTGACGGCCAACGCCTGGCGCCTGCGCGAACCGCTGGCCAGCTCCAGCTATGGCCTGCTGTGGCATGCGCTGCCTTGCGGCGGCGGCCAGCCGGCCGTCCTCAAGCTCGTCAATACCGAACAGATGGCGCTGGCCCTGCCGCCGCAGCGCCCGCGCTGGAGCGCCTGCCTGGAAGCGGAAATCGCCTTCCTGCGTGCGCTGCGTCCCTGGGACCAGCGCCACATCGTGCGCCTGCTGGATAGCGGCCAACACCTGGGCCAGCCGGCGATGGCGCTGGAACTGCTCGACGGCGACCTGGCGCGCCACCTCGACGCCCTGCGCGCGCGCGGCGCGGCCCCCTCCTTGTCGCAGGCGCTGGACTGGACCGCCCAGGCCAACCAGGCCCTGGCCAAGGTCCACCAGTACGGCTGGCGCCACCTCGACCTGAAACCGGCCAACCTGCTGGTCGACCGCGGCGGCGCGCTGAAGCTGGCCGATTTCGGCACCAACCGCCCGCTGGCGGAACGGGCCGCCCATTCCTATGCGGGCACCGCCAACTGGCAGGCGCCCGAGCAGTTCTTTCCCGATGCCGACGGCCGCTACCGGACCGATGCGCGCAGCGATTATTTTGCCCTCGGCGCCCTGCTCTACCACCTCGTCACCGGCGCGATGCTGCGCTTCTGCAGCGCCTGCGGCGCGGCCTGGCGCGAACACGGGAACGATGGCGCGGCCGTCCTGCGCACGCGCCATGGCGGCGCCCTGCCCGCCATCCTCGCGCCTGACGAAGCGGCACTCTACCTGCGCCATGCCGGCCTTGGCGGCGCTGCGGCCGGCGAGGCGGCGCTCGGCCTGCTGCGTGCCCTGCTGGCCCCGCGTCCGGAACAGCGTCCCCGCCACGCCCTCGAGATCAGCCGCCTGATCGAACGCGCACGCAGCGCCTGCGCCCATGACACCGTGCGGAGGGCGGCATGAGTGGCGCCGCGATCCGGCGCCAGGCAGCCGGCCTGCGACGTGCCACTACGGCCACTACGGCCACCGCGGCCACCGCGGCCGCGCCGGTCGCGGGCCTCCGCGCCCGGCGCGGACGGACGCTGGCCGCCGCCCTGCTCCTGCTGCTGTGCGGGCTGCAACTGGCCTGCCTGCTGCGCGCACCGGCGGCGTGGATGCCGGACCGGGTCACGGTGGCGCTGGATGCCGGCAAGGAAGTCTCGCTGGACGGCGCCGCCCTCGGCCTGGCGCCCGCCGAGGGCGCGCGGATCCGGCTGCGCCGCGATGCCGGCGGCGCCTGGTGGGCTGCCGGCGCCGCCTCGACGGCGCTGCTGGTCCAGCATGGCGAGTCGCGGCGCCGTGCCGGCAGCGTGCTGCTGGCCCAGGGCCAGCGCTTCCAGCTCGGCGCCGCCGGCTTCGAGGTCGACGGCGTCGACGCCGGCAGCGTCGCCTTCTCGCGCGCCGGCACCCGCTGGCGCTACGACGGCGCCACCCTGCTGCGCGATGGCCGACTCCAGCCCGACTGTCCGGACACCCGGCTGGCGGCGCGCCTGGCGGGCACCTGGAACCGCTGGCTGCCGTCGCTGCTGGGCTTCGGGCGGCCGCTGGTCTTCGGCGGCAACCTCGATTGCGGCAACCGCATCGCCATCGCCGGCGTGGCGGCGCCCGGCGCCACCATCCGCCAGACCGCCGACGGCATGCTGCTGGCGGGTGGCGCCGGCATCCAGCAGGCGCCGCTGCTGCTGCAGCCGGCCGGGAGCCCGCACGACGCCCTGCTGCTGGCCGAGCGCGAAGAAAGCCTGGAAGGCGCCGCCGCCCTGCAGCTGGGCCGCACCCACCTCCTGCTGGAGCGCAATGGCGACCTGCTGCACCTGCAGCCGGTCTCCCACGTCGCCCTGTATCGCGAGGCCCAGCAGCGCCTGCCCGAAGGGGTAAGCTGGTCGTGGACGCGGCGCGATCACTGGCGCCTGCCGCAGCAGGCGATGCTGCCGCTGGCCGGGGCGCTTGGATTGACGCTGGCCACCGGCATCGCCCTTCTACTGGGCGGCTTCCCACGCCGCCTGGGCAGCAGGCGCGCGCTCGGCGCCCTCGCTTCCCTGCTGCTGGCCGGCCTCGGCGCGGCGCTGATGTTCCTGCAGAAGACCGGCGCGCCGGTCGGCGCCGGCATCGGCCTGCTGGTGGCCTGGGCCGCGCTATGGTGCCTGTGGCTGGCGGGCGGCCGCTCGCTGGCCGCCGGCGCCGCCGTGCTGCTGTTCGCGGCCGGCCTGCTGGCCCAGCTCGAACTCGGCCTGGGGACGCCGGAATCGTCCTGGCTGCGCCATGCCGGCAAGACCGGCGCCCTGCTGGCGGTCGGCGCGGGCGCCTGCGGCCTGCTGCGCGCGCTGCGCCGGGGCGCGGAGCGGCGGCCGCTGCCGCAGGCGCGGGTCGAACTGGGCCTGCTGGTGCTGAGCGCCGTCGCCGTGCTGCTCCTGCTGCTGCAGGTCGCGTTCGGCGACGAGACCGGGGTCTACGACCTGCAGCCGGTCGAATTCGCCAAGCTGGTACTGGCCGCCCTCACCGCCCACTGCCTGGCGCTGGCGACGAGCAGCCATCCGGCGCCCGGCGGCCTGCTGCTGCGCGTGCTTCGCCTGGGCGCGCCGGCCCTGCTGTTCCTGGTGCTGCTGGCGGTGGCCCTGGTGCAGGTCGATGACTACTCGCCGCTGGTGCTGCTGACGGTCTGGGGATGCGCGATGGCGCTCGCCTTTGCGCTGGCCGGCGGCCGCCACTGGCTGGCCGTCGCCTGCGTCGGCCTGGCGCTGTCCGCGGTGGCCGGGGTGGTGCTGCTGCGCGTGGCCGGCCCCGCCGAGTTCGCGCGCTGGAATTTCTATGCCGACCGCTTCCTGGTCTGGCTCGACCCCGGCTCGCATCCGCATACCGGCCAGCAGCTGCTGCTGGGCGCCCAGGCCATCGCCGGCGGCGGCTGGTTCGGCGCCGACCACGTCTTCGGCCTGGCGGCGCTGGGCCAGGATGCCGGCGCCGTGGTGCGCATCCCGGCGGTGCAGGACGATTTCGCGCCGTCCTTCTTCCTGAACCGCCACGGCCTGGCCGCCGGCCTGCTGCTGTGGGCGCTGCAGGCGCTGTTCGTCGCCGGGCTGCTGCACACGGCGCTGCGCTGCTGGCTGGACGGCGCCCGCGCGCGCGACTTCCGCCTGGCCTGGCTGGCGCGCTTCCGCTGCTTCCTGCTGTGCGGCGGCGCCGCCTTCGTCGCCGGCCATCTGCTGCTCTCGTGGGGCACCAACCTCGCGATCTTCCCGGTCATGGGGCAGCCGATGAGTTTTCTCTCGGCCGGCGGCTCGCACCTGCTGTTTTTCATCTGCCCCCTGCTAGCGCTGTGCGTCGCCAGCGAAGCTGCCCATCCATAGAGGAGAACCGATCATGCCCGTCTACGTCCAGCACGAAACCCTTGCCAGGATCAACGATGTGTTCAGCCCCGAAGCGATCTGGCAGGCGCCCGGGCTCGCCCTGTTCTCGCGCCGCCCGCTGCTGCGCGACCTGCTGGAGCGCGCCCCGCGCGAACAGCGCGGCCGCGCCGCCACCCGCTGCTTCTCGCACGTGACCCTGGCCCTGCCGCAGGAAGAAGTCGACGACGACCGCCACCTGACGCGCGGCGCCCGCGTACGCGACCTGGCCCAGGGCCTGGCGGCGCTGCACCAGAAGGACTTCGGCGACCTGCTCGCCGGCGACGAGGTGCGCTACCACGTGGTCGGCGCCGAGGACCTGGCGCCGGGCGAAGTCGAGGTCCGCTTCGGCCACGCGGTGTACCTGCCGGCGCCGGGCGAGAAGGTGCAGTACACGGTCAGCGTCTCGCGCGACAGCGCGGTGTGGAAGACGGTGTGCCCGGTCTACCCGAACCAGCGCCTGACCCTGATCGGCAACGACGAGCGCGAGGCGACCCACGTTGCGCCCGGCTGGCCCTTCGGCGCCGAGGGCGCCATCCTCCTGATCAACGACGGCCCGGACGCCCCGCTCGAGGTGCAGGTGCGGCCCAAGGATGCCTTCGAATGCAGCTGGGACCAGGCCGCCGGCTACTACACGATCCGCTCGCGCCGCGGCGGCGTCGATGCGTCCGGCGCACCGCTGCGCCTGCTGCTGCGCATCACGCCGGCGCCCGGCGTGCGCACGGCCGCTTCTCCCTCGACCCAGCCCAGGGCCGCCATTTCGCCGATGCCCGCTCCCGTGTCCGCGCCCATGCCTGCGTCGATCCCGGCACCGGCCCGGGCGCCATCGGCACCATCGACCCGTCCCGCGGTGTGGAAGCCGCGCCAGGCCCTTGAAGCCGACATGACGGCGGTGCCGCTCGCCAGGCCGGCGCCGGCGACGGTGGAA
Source organism: Massilia sp. 01N417 (assembly GCF_056399645.1). Lineage (NCBI taxonomy): Bacteria > Pseudomonadati > Pseudomonadota > Betaproteobacteria > Burkholderiales > Oxalobacteraceae > Massilia > Massilia sp. 01N417. The sequence goes on from NZ_JBFTRS010000035.1 coordinate 10,338, forward strand.
GCGGACGCCACCTACGCCCCGGTCGCACGCCAGCGGGTCGCGCTGGCCGCGCTCGCCCTGCCGCGCCTGTCGCGCTACCGCGAAACCGGCTCCCAGGCGCTGGAGATTGGCCTGAACCGGGCCCTGGCCCCGTCAAGCCAGGGCGCCGACGCCATCCTCAGCTTCGCCATCGACGACAGCGACACCGTGCATGCGGTGACCGCCGCCGGACGCCAGGCGGTGACGGCACCCGGCAGCTTCAGCCCCCTCGACGGCGCCAAGGTCGAGCTGCTGGCGATCGCCCCCGAGATGGCCGACCGTTACCTGGCCCTGCTGCGCCTGCCGCAGGCGCCGGCCCTGCCGGTGGCGCCGGGTGCACGCTTCCTGTTCGGCCGCGCTGCGCCGATGCTGGCGGCCCTGCGCGTGCTGGACTCGCCGCGCTTCCTGCGCGCCCAGCCCGGAACGGCGCCCTCCAGCGCCGACCGCCTGGGCCTGTCGCGCAATGCCTTCAGCTTCGAGGCGGCGGCGGACGGCTACCGCATCGCCCGCGCCAGCGCCACCCAGGCCCTCTACCACCTCGATGAGCAGTTGCGCTTCGTCGCCGCGATCGGCGATGCCACGCCGGAGCAGCCCTACCGCCTGCCGCCCGGCCATCACCTGGTGGCCGGCCATTACGTGCTGCGCTTCGATGCCTGAGATCGGACGCCTGAGCATGAATGCGCCGATCCACTGGCCCGGTGCCGCTGCCTGTGCGGCGGCGCTGGTGCTGACCCTGGTGCTGGCCGGCCTGCTGACCCCGCGCCGCTGGTGGCGCCGGCCGACCGCGGGCACCTTGGCCCTGGTCGGCGGCGGGACGCTGGGTTTCGGCATGCTGTTCGCCTCCCTGCTGCCGGCCGCGGCCCCGCCGGCACGGGTGGCGGCGCCACTGCCGCTGGCTGCGCCCCTGCCCGCCACGCCCATGCTGCGCTACCGCGTGGTCGATGACCTCAACCTGCGCGCGGCAAAAGCCACCGGCGCTCCGCGCCTGGCGGTGCTGCCGGCCGGGACCCTGGTCACGCGCACCGGCGCCGCGGACGGCGACTGGTGGCAGGTGCGCGCGCGCCTGCGGGGGAAGGAGGTCGAAGGCTGGGCCAGCAGCCTGTGGCTACGCCGGGTCGACGAGCGCGCCGCCGGCCCCTAGCGCCAGGCGCATCGGGTTGTAGCAGACGGTACTGACCTGCATCGGCGCGGTGCGCACGAAGCCGAGCGACTCGTAGAAGGGCACGGCGTGATTCGAGGCGTTGACCGTGAAGGCACCCGGATGGTCCGGGCCCAGCGCCGCCTCGCGCGCCACGTCCCACAGCCTGCGGGCGATCCCGCGGCGATGGAAGCGCTTGTCGACGTAGAGGCTGTAGACGTGGCTGCGCTGGCGGACGGCGACGAATCCTGCCAACTCGCCGCCGACTTCGGCCACATGGTAGACATAGCCCTCGGCCAGGAAGCCGCGCATGCGCTCCTCGCCCTGGGCGGCCAGGAAAGCGGCCGCGTTATCGGGGCTGGACTCGTGCAGGATGAATTCTTCGGCGGCGGCGCGCAGGAGGCTAGCCGCGGCCGGGATGTCGTCGGGTGTCAGGGATCGGATGCGCATGGTTCGGCTAGTGTAAGGGAAAAAAGCCCGCTAATCGTCGCTTGGCTTTTTGCTGTTTGCGGTTAGAGTAGGGGCATGCAGACTTCCGCAGGCTCACTCGCTTCCTCCCTGCGCTTCGGCGCGCTCGACGTCGCCGCCGCCTCGCGGCTGGGCGCCGGCCCGCGCCTGCGCGAAGAAAACCAGGACAACCTGCTGCTGATCGATACCGGCGGCCAGGCCGTCTGGCTGCAGAACCAGCAGCCGCAGCGCCGCCAGCTGGCGCGCTGGCGCCAGGGCCATGCGCGCCTGGCCGTGCTGGACGGGATGGGCGGCCACGGCCACGGACGCGAAGCGGCGGAAGCCGTGGCTGCCGGCCTGCTGGCGATCCCGCCCTGCGATTCCGCCGCCGAGCTGACACGCCGCCTCGACCAGCTGCACGCCGACCTGCAGCGCCATTTCGCCCAGCTCGCCGGCCCGGGTCCGCGTCCCGGCACGACCCTGACCATGCTCGAGCTGCCGGAGAACGGCGAGCCCCTGCTCTACCACGTCGGCGACTCGCGCCTGTACGAGATCACACGCGAACGCGTGGCCCCGCTCACGGTCGACCACGTGCCCGCCACCGCCTTCGCGATGGCCGGCATGCTGGACGAACAGGAATGGTGGCAGCAGGTGCATGGCGAGCACCGGCCGCAAGTGTCGCAAGCCTTCATCCTCGGGAATGCCTTCGCCAATCCGGCCCAGCTGAACGATGCGCTGTTCGAGCTGACGCCGCTGAACCTGCCGCCCTGGCTGTGCGCCCTGCCGGACCGCCGCGCCCTGCAGCTGCGCGCCGGCGCGACCTATCTGCTGGCAACCGACGGCCTGTGGTCCTGCTCCGATCCCTATGGCTGGGTGGGCCAGTGGCCGCAGCTGCTCGGCGGCCGGCTGGATGCGGCCGGCATGCTGGCGGCGCTGCTGCGCGCCTACGCGGCCCATCCGCCCGCCTTCTTCTACCCGGATAACGTCACGGCGATCCTGCTGCGCCCCCCGGGCACGGCGGCGCGCGAGGAAACCGCCCTGCCGGGAATTTGATGCTTTTTAGCAAAAAATCTTGCCTATCGATGAATACGGCGCGCCGCCTGGCGTTAGAATCACGTAAGCTTCTCACGACGCCAGCCAGCCTATTCCCCCAACCATGAAACGATGCAGCAGCCCAGACCATCCGCACTGCACCGCCTGGGTCATGCCCGGCGAGCAGGCTTGCGCGCATGGTCACGGCCAGCCGTCCGCCGCGCCTGCCGCGGCGGCGGAGACGCTCGGCTCCAGCTTCGACATGCTGCAGGCGGTGCGCGCCCGGCGCGACGCCTTTGGCGCGATCCGCCCGGGCGCGCCGGCGACCCCGCGGGAACAAGCGCGGCCGCACCTGCACATCAGCGGTTTCGACCCGCGCGCCGCCGGCGGGCGCCAGGCCATCCGGCTGGAACTGCGCGGCATGCCGGACGACGTGCCGGCCGAACTCACCATGCTGCTGCAATCGGCTCTGCTGCCCCATGGCGGCGGGCGGCAGACCTTCAGCCGCAGCCTGCGCGGCGGCTGGCGCCCGGTGGTCGTCGAATTTTCCTCGCGCGGCCGCGAGCACGGCCAGTACCGGGTCGACGTCGAGCTGCATGCGCGCGATCCGGAACGGCGCGGCGGCGCGCGTACCTGGGTCGCCACCGTGGTGCTGATGGTGCCGCGCCTCGACGCCTCGCTGGCCGAGATCCACCAGACCTATCTGGCGGCACGCAAGAACGTCCGCATCCAGGCTGACGACGCCTCGATCGCCCGCCTGCACGGGCTCGACGCCGCCGGTCCGCTCGACATCGCCATCGACGCCCGCAACGCCTCGATCGCCCAGCTGCAATTCGGTCCCGCCCATGGCAGGATCGACATGGGCCTGCCGACCATCGCCTGGGACGAAGACCTGATCGAGATCGACCTGCCGGCCACGCGTCCGGCCCATCCCTGCCCGGCGTCCAGCGCCTGCCTGGTCTACGCCGAGCCGGATGCCGGCATGCAGCGCCACCTGCGCCTGTTCGCCCTCGACGAATGGGTGCTGGGCCGGATGGAAGCCGGCGCCGGCGGCCAGTTGCTGGACGCCGAAGCCGACCTGCTGCTGTGCCATTACGGCGAACACGGTCCCGAGCACCAGGGCCTGACGCGGCGCATCTCGGCCCGCCATGCCCTGATCCGGCGCGGCCGGCAGGGATTCGAGATCGAGGACGTGTCGCGCTACGGCCTGCTGCTGGACGGCGCCTGGCCCGGCAAGCACAGCCCGGTGCCGCTGCGGCCGGGCATGCGCATCGAATTGAGCGCCAGCATCAAGGGCATCGCCGTGCTGGTGGTGACGGCGCTGCTGCCGCATGCCGTGGTACTGCACCGGGTCGATGCCGGCGGCGCAGCCGAGTGCTTCATGCTGTTGAGCCCGGACACCTTGCCGGGTCCCGCAGCCTCCGGCAGCGCCCTGGCGCGCGCGGCCGCGCTGCCCCTGCTCTTCCACCGCGACGGCGGCTTCTGGCACCGCGATCCCGTCAGCGGCGCGGACACCCCGCTGGCCCCGACGGCCGCACTCGACCGCCTGGCCGGTTTCCACGGCCGGGTACGCTTTACCGCCACCTCCTACCCCGACTACCGTAACGCCCGCGGCGCCGACCGCCGCGCCGCCGTCCAGCTGTCCGGCGCCTGACTCAGTACGGCCGCAGCACCAGGAAGATCAGGGCTGCGCCCACCAGCAGGGCTGCCTGCAGGGAAAACACGATCACGGGAATGCGGATGTCGTCCGGAATGCGCATGGCAAACCTCCAGTCACACAAAGCACGTGACCGATTATCCCACACGTGTCGACATCAGCTCGCGCACGACGCGGAAGCCGACGATGTCGTTCGACAAGGCTGCTGAAAAGCCATTGCGCAAGGCCGAGCGCAGATAGCGCGGGTTGTACAGCCAGGAGCCGCCGCGCAGGATGCGGCGGGCCTGGTCGCCGCCCTCTTCCCAGGCGCTGCCGTCGAGCGGCGCCCCTTCGTAATTGTCGTGGACCACGTCCTGTACCCACTCCCACACATTGCCGTGCATGTCGAACAGGCCCCAGGGATTGGCCGGGAACATGCCGGCCGGGGTGGTGCCGCGCCGGTACTCGCCGCGCGCGCCGCCGTTCCAGGTGAAGTTGCCGTCGTAGTTGGCCTGGTCGGTGGAAATGCCGTCGCCGAAGCTGAACGCGGTCCTGGTGCCGGCGCGGCAGGCGTATTCCCATTCGGCCTCGCTCGGCAGGCGGTAGCTGCGGCCGGTCGCCTCCGACAGCCAGCGCAGGTAGTGCTGGGCGTCGTACCAGTTCACGCCGACCACCGGGTGGGCGTCGGTCTGCGGAAAGCCCGGCGCTTCCCAGTCGACTTCGCCGCTCTGGCGCCAGCCGGTGGCGCGCACGAAGGCGCGCCATTCGCCCACCGTCACCGGATAGCGGCCCATCGCGATCGGCTTGTCGATGCCGACCCAGTGCTGGGGCAGCTCGCGCGCCAGCCAGCCCTTCTGCGAACCGGCTTCCATCGCGATCTTGCGCTCGTGCTCGGGTGAGCCCATCTGGAAGCGCCCGGTCGGCAGCAGCACCAGTTCCGGGCCCTTGGCCTCGCCGTCCAGGAAGCGGTCGCGCAGCACGCCTTCGAGATCGGCCACCGGACTGGAAGGCGTGGGCAGCAGTTCTTCGAGCTCGGCCTGCTTGCGCGCGGCCTGCTCGGCGCGGGCGCGCTGCTGCTGGGCGAGATAGGCCGCGGCGGCCCTGGCCTGGGCCTGCTTGCGCTGGACCTGCTCGGCCTCCTGGCGCGCCTTTTCCGCTTCCAGGACCCGGCGCTCCGCCAGCTGGCGCCGCAGCGCTTCCTTGCGCACCCGGCGCGCCTCCTCGGCCGCCAGCCGCGCCAGCCTTTCCTGTTCACGGCGCTGGCGCTCCAGCGCGGCCTGGGCGGCGGCCCTGGCCTCGGCTTCCATCCGGCGGCGCGCCTCGGTTTCGCGGGCGCGCCGCTGCGCGTCCGCATCCATCGCCTCGCGCTCGGCGCGGGCGGCCTGCTCGGCTGCTTCTTGCGCGCGCAGATCCGCCTCGCTCGGCCCGCGCGCTTGCTCCAGCCGCTGCAGCAACTCGCTCACGCTGCCGGGGCGCTCGGCGGCGCTGGCCGCAAAACCGGCCTGCAGCGCTTCCCACTGGGCGTCGTTCAGACCGTCGGGGCGTGCCGGCTGACCGCGTACGGCCTGGCCGTCGCCGAAAGGCAGGTGCCCGCTGAGCATCCGGTAGGCCATGACCGCCACCGCGTGCACGTCCAGGCCGCGTCCCGCTGCGTCCTGGTCCGGCCCGCGTCCCGCCTCCGGCGCGCGGTAGCCGGCGGTGCCCGAACTGGCAGGCGCCTCGACCGAGGGACCGCCGCTGCCGCGGGCGCGGGCGGCGATGCCGAAGTCCAGCAGCTTGACCTCGCCGGCGCCGGTCAGGAAGACATTGGCCGGCTTGATGTCGCGGTGGACCAGTTGGTGGCGCTCCCAGGCGTGGTCGAGGGCGGCGGCCACCGGCGCGAGCAGCTGCAGGGTGCGCTCCAGGCCCAGCCTGCCTTCGCGCGCCAGCAGGCTCTCCAGGTCTTCGCCCTCCAGGCATTCCATGATGATGAAATAGCTGGCCGTGGCCGGGTCCTGGGCCCAGTCGTAGACCCGCACGATGTGCTCGTGAGCGAGCTGGCGGGCGCGTGCCGCCTCCTCGATCAGCAGGCGGGCGTGGGTGCTGTTCTGGGTCAGCTGGGGCGGCAGGATCTTCAGCGCGACCTGGGCGCTGTGTCCCAGCTCGGCGTGGGTGGCAAGGTCGGTGGCCTGCCACACCTGGCCCATGCCGCCGTGGGCGATCAGGCGGTCCAGCCGGTAGCGGCGCTCGAAAGGGCCGACTTCCTGGCCGGCCATCAGGCCGATCTCGGTGCCGCGTGCGGCCGCCGCGGCATTCTCAGGCACTCCCGCGACGACGGCTTGCGCGCCATCACCCGCCGGCGGCGCATAGGCGGCGTCGAGGATGGCGTTCTTGCGGCTGTCGAATTCCTCGCGGCTCAGCAGGCCGTCTTCGTGCAGGGCGCGCAGCTCGCGCAGCTTTTCGATCGCGGTCTGCATCATCCCCGCGCCGGCAGCGCGGCGCCGCAGGTGACGCAGAAGCGGTCGCCGTGGTGGGCGTCCGCGTGAGCACAGGCTTCCAGCGTTCCCGCCAGGGCACCGGCGACTCCTGCGCCCAACCGCGCCTGGGCGACGAGCGCCGTCTTGTTGACGTCGTTCTGCAACGCCAGCAGCTCCAGCTGGTGGCGGCGCTCGCGCTCCTCCTGGGCATCGCGACGCCGACGTTCCGCTTCCACCTGTTCCTGCGCCAGGCGCCAGGCATCGGTATTGGCGGCGCCGACCACGCCGGCCAGGGCCGCCAGCTGCTCGGCGCTCATGCCGGCGTGCTCGCGGGTCTTCATCACGTCGGCCAGCAGGGCCGCATTGGCCGGCGCCACCAGCGCGACCTTGGCGCCGTCGTCCAGCACGCCCAAGGCCTGGGCGCGCTCGATCTCGAGACGGGCCAGCTCCAGTTCGTGGGCGCGCTGCTCGTGCACGCCTTCGCGCTCGTTGCGCGCCACCAGGGCATCGGCCTCGATGGTGCGCAGCAGCTTCTGGTGCTGGGCCAGGGCGTCCTGTTGCGCGCCGCCGCGGCGCAGGGTCTCGACCTGCTGGCGGACCTGCTCGGCGTCCAGCGACAGACGCCCCGCCGCCTGGGCATCCTGCCATTCGAGCACCCGTTCGGCCTCGCGGCGGTGGGCCTCGTTTTCCAGCTGCAGCAGCTTGAGGCGCCCCGCATGCGCTTCGTCCTCGATCTCGCGGGCGCGGCGGGAGGCGGCCTGCTCGGCCTCGTGCAGCCGGGCCAGCTCGGCGCGCTGGCGGCCGGCGTCCTCGATGCCGCGCGCCTGCTCGATCTTGTTGCGGATCTGCTGCTGCAGCAGCTGGTGGGTAAAGCGCTGCTGGGCGATGGCGCGCGCCTCGGCGGCTTCCTGCCGGGCCACTTCCAGCTCGGTGCGCATGCGGATCGCGGCCAGCTCGCGCAGCTGCTGCCATTGCGCGGCCTCGTCCCGGCGTGCGCCGCGCTTGCCTTCCAGCTCGTGTTCGAGCGCGGCCACGGCGTCGACGGCGCCGCGCTCGATCGCCTGCTTGCGCGTACCCGATTCGACGATGCGGCCATAGAGTTCGATCTGGCGCGCGCGGATCGCCTGGGCGCGCTCGGCATTCTTGAGCGAGAGTCCGGCCCGCTCCAGGCTCTCGTCCTGGCGCAGCTCGGCGCGGCGATGGCGCAGGCGGCCTTCCTGCTCCTCGCGGCGGATGCGGTTCCACTCCTCTTCGCCGTACAGTTCGTCGAGCTGCTTCGCATGCTCGAGGCGCACGCGCTGCTCGTCGGCGGCCAGCCACAGGGTGCCGATGCGGGCGCGGTTGGCGTCGAACTTGTCGTGGCGCAGGGCGATGGTATCGACCCGCACCACCGCCAGCCCATACTGGGACAGCAGCAGCGCCAGGCCGCCCTGCAGGTGCTGGTCGAGTTCCAGGCGCAGTTCGCGGCGGCCCGCCATCTCGCGCAGCGAACGGCCGGCGACGAATTCGCGGGCCAGCTGGGCCAGCGGCGCCTGCAGCAATTCGCGCAACTGGACGTCCTTGATCGTGCCCGGCATGGTCATGAAGTGGCGCGCGAAGGCCGGCACGTTCTCGATCCGCAGCGACAGCGTGAGCGTGGCATCGACCCGCAGGTGCTCGCAGGTGGCGAGATCCTCGAGCGAGAATTCGACCGGCAGCGCGCCGCTGCGGGTGACCAGGATCTCGGCATGCTGGTCGCGCAGCAGGTTGTTCAGGCGGGTGAAGAAGCCTTCTATCTCGTACTCGCCCTGCGGCACCTCGGTGGCCTGCTCGCCCTGCAGGATGTAGGCGCGGGCGGTGGCCGGCACGTGCAGGGTCTTGGCGAAGATGCCGGACAGGTCGCGCACGCCGAAGAACACCGCCAGTTCGTCGGGGCCGGGCGCCCAGCGGTTCTCGACCAGCACCGCCTTGTGGCGCGGCGCGCCCAGCAGCAGGCCGCAGGACCCACAATAGCTCGCCGCACCGCCATTGCGTGCGTCGCAGCGAGGGCATTCCGGCCCGCCGGTTCCGAACATCTTCAACATGATGACTCCTTCCGCATACCGCTCGGCAGCCGGACGATTCTAGCAGCCGCCCGGCCGGCCCGTTTTACGCACGACAATCGTGCGCGAGCTTCAAATGATCCCGATCCGCTCGACGCAGGCCAGGCTTGCGCCCTGCATCCGCAACTGTTCCGCAAAGCCTTCCGGCAGCCGTTCCTGCCAGGCGCGCGGCAGCAGGATGCGGTCGCCCGGTCCGGCTTCGCGCAGCAGCAGCGCGCACTTGGGTTCCAGGCCGTCGACCTCGTCGACCCGGCCCGCATGCCAGGCGCCCGAACAGCCGCTGGCGATCAGGCGTCCGCGCGGCACGAATTCGCGTCCGCGCGCCAGCCGGTCGGCCATCACCAGCGCCAGTTCCCAGGAACGACCGGCGAAGGCGTCGGCGCCGAAGCGCACCACGCTGCGCCAGCGTCCCAGCGCGCGGCCGTCGAAGTGACGGGCGCCGCCCAGCACCTGGCGCACGGCCAGCTGGCGGGCGGCATCCTGGTCGGGCGCGGCGATGGTCTGTTCCTCTTCCAGCGTCTCCTGCCCGCCGTGGCCGGCCAGGGGGTGCACGCTGACCTCGACCCAGGCCAGGCTGCCGTCCTCGCCGCTGTGCAGCGGGAACCAGGCGCGCGCCGTCGATACCGCCGCGGACGGATCCACATGCCCGCTCAGCAGCCCCAGGTGCGGCAAGCCGCCGGCGCCGCCCAGCAGCGTGTCGCCTGGCGCGGCCGTCCCCAGGGTGTTGCCGTCGACGCGGCCGCGCTCCCAGGCATCCGACCAGCCGTTCGCCGCCAGCGACGCCTGGGGGCGCAGCAGGCCGCGCACGCTGCGGTCGGCCAGCACCGCCGCCAGCTCCCAGCCGCGCTCGCCGTCCCGCGGACGCCGGTCGAGACTGAGCACGACCTGGTCGCGGCTGTCGAAGCCCGCCTCGGTCAGGCGCGCCAGGCGCAGCACCTGCTGCATGCGCTCGGCCAGGCGCGCATCGTCCGGCACCACGCACTTGACCTCGGCGCGGCCGGCACGCGGACGGCGGCTCGCGGTCAGGGTCAGCACCGAACCGTCGGCCAGCGGGCAGCGGCAATCCACCGATTCCGGGATGGCACTCATGCCGTGTCTCCTTCGGCGGCGACGGTGACTGCCCGGCGCCCTTCGCAATCGGCTTCCAGGTTGGCGACGATGCGTTCGGCCTCGCCGTACAACTGCGGCAGCGCGGCCTCGCCGGCATGGCGCAGGCGGGCCAGCAGGGCCCAGGCCTCGTCCAGCGAGACGCAGGCGCGCCGGCTGTGGCGCGCGCGGCGCAGCTGGGCGTCCTGGTCCAGGGGCTGGCCGGGCGCCGCCAATTCCAGCGCCGGCATGGCGTTGACGCCCACCGACACCAGGTCCAGGCGCTGCAGCAAGGCCTGCTGGCGCTGGAACGACTCGTGCGCCGCCGGCATGGCCGCCAGCCGCAGCCCGCACATCAGGCAAGGCAGCTCGAGGAAGAGGCGGCGCAGCGCCTTCGCGTCTTCCGGCGCCGGATCGAAGCGCACGGCCGGTGCGCCGGCCGGGGCCGGCTCGACAGACGCAGGCGCCGCCCCGGGCTGCGGTTCGGCGAGGCGTGCGGCGCGCGCCGCCAGTTCACGCGCATAGTCGCGGGTCTCGCCCAGGTCGACCGGCACGCAGTCGTCGACGGTCACGCCAAAGCGCATGTAGAGCAACTGGTTCAGGCCCTGGCGGAAGGCGTTCCATTCTTCCAGCGTGGTGCAGGGCGGCAGCTCCAGGCCGCCGGTGGCCAGCTCGTGGCGCAGCGCGCCCTCGATGGCCGCCGCCAGCGCCGCCAGCTCCAGCCGTCCCGCCACCTCGGCCGCCAGGTAGAGGTCGAAGCGCTGCTGGGATGCCTGCGGGTCCGGCGCATCGATGGCGAAACTGGTGCGCAGGCCGATCTCGGGCGCCGTCTCGAAGGGGACCAGGTCGGCCGTGTACGGCCCCGGATGGAAGCCATAGACGGTCTCGCCCGGACGCGCCTCGATGCGCCTCGCGGCCTGCAGGCGGCGCGCGCGCCCATCGCTGCCGACCACCACCGCCTGGCAGCCGGACGGCGGCACGCTGCCCGCCGGCAGCGCCAGTGCGACCACCGTCCTGCCCAGTTCGCAGGCATCGGCGGCGGGGGCGGCGCGCTTGAAGAATCCCAGCATCATGTCCTCATTCGGTCAGCAGTTCGACAGCGAAGCCGGCGCCGCGCGCCTGCAGGTGGCCGGCCGGCGATTCGGCAAAGGGCCAGGCGGCTTCGCATTCGCCGTCCGCATCGAGCCGGCCTTCGAGCACGGTGTGGCCGGCGCCGTCGCTGACCCGCAGCGGCGCGCGCGCCGCCAGCAGGGCCGGTGCGAAGGGTGCGTCGGCGGCCAGCTGCACGATGGTCTTCCAGCCGGCGCCGTCGGCCAGGAAATGCAGGGTGAACCAGCCGTCGTCGGTGCGCAGGGCCTCGAGCTCGCCGCTGCTGGCCGCGCGCAGGCGTCCGCGGCTCGCCCGCCAGCCCGCGGCCGCGACTTCGCCGGCCTGGGCCGCGCGGCGTTCGATCGCCAGCTGGCGCAGGCGGCGCGCGGTCAAGGGCGAAGCCTGCAGGGCCGCGCGCTCGCCCGCCGTCAGCGGACGGCTGCCGTCCAGCGCCGCGACCAGGGTCGCATCGGCCAGCACCAGGCGGTCGCCCTCGGCCCGCCGGCCCAGCAGCAGGCGTTCCTGCAGCCGGCGTTCGCCGGCGGTATCTCCCGCGGTCTTCATGTTCATCCCGTTCTCCTCATGGTTGCCGCTTCCAGGCGGGCAATCGCGGCGTCGCGGCGCTTGCGCAAGGTCGGCAGCGATACCTCGGCCAGTGCGGCCAGCTGCTGCATGGTCGGCAATTCGCCGGTGGCCGGATCGCGCCACGCGTCCGGATAGGAATCGTCGCCGGTACCGAGCAGCTTCGCATACACCGCCAGGCGGATCGCAAGGCCGTCGCCGGCCAGTTCGCGCGCCACCCAGCCGGCGCGCTGCTCGGCGTCGCCCGCCGCCTGCATGTAGCCGGGGGGCAGTGAAACGGCGGCGGCCACGGCTTCCAGCCGCGCCTCCGCTACCAAGGGCTCCTCCGGCCCGGCGTCCGGCGGGCCCTCGGCTTCCAGCCCGTCCTCGCGCGCTTCGAGGATCAGGTCCGGCCCCGGCGTCGCGCCCTGCTCCGATTCCTGCAGCACGCGCCAGTAGTCTTCCATCCACAGGGCGGCGTCGTCGCGGTCCTGCAGCCAGTCGCGGTCCTGGTTGGCGGACAGGGCTTCGTAGTCGCCGATCTCGCCCAGCATGGCGGCAATCTTCTCGGGCGCGGTCTTCAGGCTGGCGAAGCGCTTCGAGCGGGTGTGCAGCGGGCCGGGACTGCCGGTGAAGGCTTCCAGGGTCTCGCTCCAGCGCAGCAGCCATTCGGCGCGGCAGTCGGCGATCGAGCGTAGCTGGCGCACCTCGATCGGCGTGCCCTGCAGCTCGCGCCCCAGGATGGCGCCGACCTGGGCGCGGTGCTGCTCCCAGTCGGCGAACAGGCGGGCCAGCTCACCGTAGGCCGTGTCCAGCATGCGGTAGGCGTACATGCGGTTCGGGCTGCAGGGACGGCCGCAGGCGGCCTGGTAGTTGTCGGCGTCGACCTTGTCGCGCAGGACCGCATACATGTCGTTCACCTTCTTGCGCAGCAGGGCCTCGCCGCCGGCATCGAACCAGAACGGGGCGACGCGCGCATGCTCGGCGGCGACCGCCGCGCAGAACCCCTGCCAGTCGGCGGGACGGGCCTGCAGCTCGTACAGCAGGTCCAGGGCCAGTTCCAGCACCGTGTCGCCATAGCTGTTGCCGGCAGCCTGGGCCCGGGCCGTGCGGCGCGCCTGGCGCAGGTGCTCGCCGGCCAGCTCGACGTAGAGCGCCAGCGTCTCCTCGCGCGCCGCCGGATCGGACAGGCGCGCGCAGTCGCAGGCGCGCAGGGCCGCCAGCGAGCATTGCCCCAGCAGCTTGCGCACTTCCTCCCAACCAGGCTCCTGGTATCGGGTTCCCGGCAAACGCATACCATCCTCACCATTGTGTCTACAACAAATAATGCCATACAAACACAAAAGCGAGGCGCCCAGATGGGCGGAATTCACCCCTTAATTCTTGCTACGGCGCCCATTTCGTTTCTTGCATGAAACGCAACACGGCGGCCGCCACCGGCGCCGCATGGGCGCCTCCCGTCTCGTCGGAGCGGCTGACGAAGACGGCGAAGGCCAGCCGGCGCGTCTGTCCGGGCAGGCTGCCGGGTTCGAGCCAGCCGGTGAACCAGACCGTGGCGCGCTCGCCGTCGCCGACCGGCGCGGTGCCGGTCTTGCCGTACAGGCCGCGCCGCAGGGCTGCCAGCTCGCTGCCGCGGAAGGCGCCGGCCGCGGTACCGCTGTCGATCACGCCCTTCATGCCGGCGCGGATGCGGTCCAGGCGCACGTCCAGCGGCGTTCCCGCGGGCGCGGCCGCCGCCCGTCCGTCCAGGCTGTCCAGCAGGCGCGGCGTGGCGATCTTCCCCTCGCCCACCGCCGCCGCCACCAGCGCCATCTGCAGCGGGGTCGCCTGCATGCGCAGGCCGATCGCCATCTGGCGCAGCTCGTGGCGGGTATGCACCGGGTCGATGCCGCTGGGGCTGGCCTGCAGCGCATCCCAGGCCGACCACGGATAGTCCGCCGGCAGCAGGCCGCCGTCCAGGCGCAGGGCCTGGCCGAAGCCGAGCCGGCGCGCCATCGCGACGATGGGCCGCACCTCGTCCAGCGCCCCCGGCGTGAGCGGCTGCAGGTCGGGCGCGCCGCCCTCGGGCCGGCCCAGCAGGCTGCGGTCGGACAGCTCCCCGGTCCAGGCGAACCAGGTGTTCAGGCTGTAGCTGATGGCCTGCTGCAGGCCCAGGCGGCCGTCCTGGGCACGCCGGTCCAGGCCCTGGTCGCGGAAATTCGTGATGCGCGCGCGGCCGTCGACCGGATAGGTGGATGCCTCGGTGCGGAAGGCGAAGCCGCGCGCGGCGGCGGCCGCGTTGATGGCGGCCAGCGGCTCGCCGGCCAGCAGGGCATCCAGCCGGGCATCCTGGCGCGCCGCCAGTTCCAGCCCGAGGGCGCTGACGATCTTGAAGGTCGAGCCGGGGCTGCGCTCGGCGCCGCCGTCGTGCTGGAAGGCCGGCAGGCGCAGCGGGCTGGCGGCCGGGTCGATGCGGTCGAAGTCGCGCACCTCGGGCCAGTTGGAAGCGTCGACCCGGGCAGTGCCGGCGCCGGCCGCCGCCAGGATCTCGCCGCTGGCGGCATCCAGCACCACCATGCCGGCCTGGCGTCCGGCCGGCGGCGCGCCGCCGCCGGTGCATCGCCCGCCGGCCCATTCGCCGCGCCGCATGGCGATGCAGTCGAGCGCCCCCTGCGCCGCCGCCTGCAGGCCGAGATCGAGACTCAGGACGGCCTGGTGGCTGCCGCTGCCGGGCAGGCGCGCCAACATGCCGGCCACGCTGCCGGCATGTCCGGCCTGCACGCCCAGCAGCGGCGCCAGCCCGGCCTGGCGGGCGGCCTCGGTCGGCGCGCCATCGCTCCACAGGCTGCGTCCATGACGGTCCGCCAACGCCACCGTGGCCCGGACCGGCGCGCGCCGCCCCTGCCCGGCCGGCAGCGCCTGCCAGGCGAGCGCGCCGTCCTTCAGCACCAGGTGGCGGTAGCGGGCGTCGCCTGGCGCCGCCAGCGCGTCCATACCGAGCGGCGCCGCGTCCACGACGATTTCACGCGCGCCGGGGTCAGGCGCCAGATCCAGCACCTGGACCTCGTCCGCACGCACGCAGGCGCGGCCGCCGCAGGCCGGCGTCGCCGCGATCAGGCGCGCACCGGAGACGCCGCCCAGGCGCCCGACCAGCATCAGCTGCATCGTGCCGCCTGCGGCCGCCGCGGCCGGCAGCTGCAGGCGCAGGCGCGCACCGTCGCCGCCCAGCGGCCAGGACGCCACCCGTTGCCAGCCGCCCCAACCCTGCGGCAGGCTGGCGAACAGGCGGGTGGCCGCCGCCGGGAGGTCGCGCGCCAGCGGCGCCGGCGCAGCGCCCGCTTCGATCCGCGTGCGCACCGCATCGGTGCCGGCGCGCAGGCGCCAGGCCAGCAGGCGGCGCTCGCTGTTGAAGATGCGGACCTGCTCGCGCAGGAAGTCGCCGTCGGCATGCCGGTAGAGGCGCTCGAGCAGGCGTTTGGTATCGTCGTCGATGGGGACGTGATCCCAGCCGGTCCTGCCGACTGCGCGCCAGGCCGCCAGGTCAGGCGGCGCCAGCTCGGCCAGTCCATCGGCACCCAGGCGCAGCAGGCCGCGCGCGCCCAGCGCCTCGAACAGGCGCTGGTCTTCCAGCGCCGGCGCCGGTCCGGCCGGTACGTGGTAGACGCCGGGCGCCAGCCAGGCCTGCACCGGCTCGCCGGCGCTCGGGAAGGCCAGCGCCAGCGCGCGCGTACCCGGCTGGGCCGATGGACGAAAGAGCTGCAATACCAGCTCGCCGGCCGCGCAGTTGCCGCTGGAGCGGCGCAGGAAGCGCAGGGCCTTGTGCTCCCACAGCAGCCAGCCCTGGCGGCCGAGTGTCGCCTGCCCGGGCGCCGCGGCCGCGACGACGGCGGCGCCGCGGTCGCCGGTCCAGCGCGCGGGCATGCCTTCCCAACGCAGGTTCGGCGCGGCCACGCTGCCGCTCAACTGGATGCGCGGCATGGCCTCGTCGGCCAGCACCACATTGCGCAGCGCCACCGGTCTGGCGGATTGCGCATTGCCCGCGGCCAGCGCCGCCACCTCGTCGAAGCGGTAGCCGATCCGCAGCGGCAGCAGGCGTCCCCTGGACGGGTCGATCATCTGGCTGCACAGGTCGATGCGCTGGGCAGGTTCGGCGCGCAGGCCGGACAGGATCAGCAGGGCGGTGCCGCCATGCGGCTCCAGCACCACCGCCGGGCCGGGCGGCACCGTGAAGGCGGCGCCCGGCAAGACCGGCTGCAGGGACGCCAGCCCATCCGGACCAGCGGCCTGCGCCTCGCCCGCGGCCGCGATCCAGCGCGCATGCACGCCGATCGCGACGGCACCGGCCACGCCCAGCAGGGTGCAGGCCAGGCCCAGCCAGCGCAGCGCGGCCGGACGGACCGGTGCCTCGCGTGCCGGCGCCGGCGCCGGYGTCCGCGCATGTGCACGCGTGTCCGGCCGCGTGCGCGCCCGTCCAGCCCGCAGGTTGCGCGCGCGCCGCCAGCGCGCCTGCCCCGCCGCCAGGGCACCGAACACCGTTGCCATCATGCCGCCTCCCCTTGATGTATCGGCCAGGCCTAGCGGGGGGCGGCTGAAAACGCGCAGCTTCGGGCGCGTTTTTTCGCACTTCATCCCGCTTTTTTTGCGGCCTGTCGCAAGCCGCTGGAGACATGACGGCCGTCTGGATAAAGTGCACACATCGAAACCCGATTCACAACCCGAAACGAAAGGAGCAACATCATGAACATCATCAAGCACATGGAAGCCGCCTTCCTGTTTTCGCTGAGCGTCGCCGGTGTGGCAAGCGTGGCCGTCGAAGCGATCCCGCCGGCCCAGGCCAGCGCCCCGGCCCGCATCGAAGTCGTCGCCCAGTCGAGCATGCCGGTCGTGCACGTCACCGCCAAGCGCATGACCGAGGCCGAGAAACGCCTGTCCCTGCAAGCCGAACGGGCCGGCAGCAGCAACGGGGGCATCCAATGAACCGCGGCGTCCGCGGGCGGCGCCGGCACCTTCGCCGGAACCTGCCCGCGGCAAGCTGAGCTGCTGCATCTTCCTTCTGTCTTACCTCCGCTTTACTCCCTCATCGATACTTACCAGCGCCCGTCAAGGCTGCGCGGTTCCCCATGCACTGCCAACCGGCCGGATTCTGTAGATCCTCGACCGCTCCGACGCCCGCCGCGCCCGAACTCTCGGCAGACCTTCTCCCTGCCTGCTATTGCAGAGGCCAGAACCATACTTCCCAGGCGATGAAATAGCAGGAGCCGGCGCATTGCAGGCCGCCCCCCATCGGCATGCCGGCCTACTCATCGCAGCACCCGTTCGGAGGGCAAGGCCATTTGTCTTGCCAGGACTCGACGAGCAGCTTCGCCGCGCGTCGCTTCAGCTGATCGGCGGGCAGCGCGCCGAGTATGGCCCTCGCCTGGGCCTGCAGGTCCGCCGAACGGGGCTTCGGCAAAACCTTGCCGTTCGGGCCGACATGGCACCATACGCCAGGCTCGGTTGCATCGAAGGTGCCGCGGATGTATTCCTCCGCAGCCACCGCCGCGGCCGGCCGGCTCAGCTTTTGAAGGAGTTGTGCACCGCGTGGTCCTTGCCACCGTGCGCGGCGATGAACATGGCGACGGCCGATCGGCAATAGGATTCGATTTCGTTGTCGTCCTCTGCTCTCGCCTCATCGAAGCGCACGATATTCAAGAGATCAGATCCTTTGAATAGCGCTGCAAACAAGCGGGCGGACCGTAGAGGATCTGGTACGTTCAGAACCCCCTTCGCATGCAACTGACGAAACAGGGATTCGATTTGGGCAATGACATGGGCCGGCCCGGCTTCGTATTGGAGCTTGCTTAACGACTTTTGACTCGTCTTATCGGCCATGATCATGGCTTCGACACCGCGGACCTCCGGGTTTAAGAACGTGCGAAGCAGGGATAATCCCACCGCCATCAGCTGATCTTCGGCCGAACCAGCAACGCCTTCAAAAAGGGCCTGTGGGGCAAACTGATGGCAACGGGCGGCGATGGCCGCGCTGAACAGGGCTTCCTTGTTCTCGAAGTGCCGATAAATGCTTAGCTTGGATATTCTTGCCCGCTGGGCGACCTTGTCCATTGTCGTCGCCTGAAAGCCCAACTCCACAAAAAGTTCGCACGCGGCGTCGAGTATCGTCTGGCCAAGCGCCTCGTTGGCAGGCCGACCGCGTCGGGCCTGGCTGTTTTCGGTCATAAAAATTCCAGTACTTGACAGTATTCTAAATTCCATTTTAGGATACTATAAGGTATCTTAAATGTGCAAGCCAATGCGTCGGTTTCGCCCAATTCCCCAAATCAAGTTCACCGGGGCGCCCGGCGATATCGAATGCAGTATTGTCCGGCCGGTCAGTCCGGTAACGGGCGGCATTGTCGTGAATGGCGAAGTCCTGCTAGCTGCTCGTCTCGAGCATGTATCGCTGGACGATATTGCGCACCAGATCCGGTCCACCCCTTCAACTACAGCGCGGAGCCCATTACCATGAATGACGTCATCATCATCGGCGGCAGCTTTGCCGGCCTCGCCGCCGCCCTACAGCTCGGCCGTGCCCGCCGCAAGGTCACCGTTCTCGATACCGGCCTGCCGCGCAATCGCTTCGCCGGCCACTCGCATGGCCTGCTCGGCCACGATCACAAGCCACCGCTGGACATCTTGGCAGAGGCGCGGCAGCACCTGGCGCGTTATCCCACGATCAGGCTGGTCAGTGCCCGGGCCGACCGCGTCGCCGGCGCCATCGACGATTTCTCCGTCTTCACTGGCGATGGCGAAAGCCTTGGCGCGCGGCGCCTGATCCTGAGCTATGGCGTCGCCGACCAGATGCCTGGTGTGCCGGGCTTTGCCGAAAGCTGGGGCACGTCCATCGTGCCCTGTCCCTATTGCGACGGCTTTGAAGTCGCCGGCCAGCACTGGGGCCTCGTATGGTCCGGCCCGCAGTCGCACCAGTCTGTCAGGCTGTTCCGCGATTGGACTGACAAGTTGACTGTCTTCGCCGATGGTCATCACATTCTGCCCGAGATCCAGGCCGATCTGGCGCGCCGCAACATCCCTGTCGTCGATGGCCGGATCGTCGAGATCGCCCATCACAAGGGCCATATCTCCACCGTCAATCTCGAAACCGGCCGTAATATCGCGGTCGACATCCTGTTCGCCCATCCGCGCAACAAGCCGTCCGCAAGCCTCCATGAATCACTGGGCCTCGCCACGGTGGATACGCCCGTCGGCATCGTCCTCAAGGTCGACGAGCGCCGCCAAACCAGCACGCCCGGCATCTACGCCGCCGGCGACCTCGCCACGCCCTTCCTGCCCTCGGTCACCCAGGCATCATCGCAGGGCGCGATGGCGGGTATCTTCGCCCAGCAATCGATGCTGGTTTGAAGAAGAGCTTGGCACTGATCGGACCAGAACAAGGGGATGGCACGGCAGAGCAAAATGCGTATCAGGTCGCGAACTGGAATGGCCAAAGCGGGAGCGCTGGGTTGCCAACAGGCTCGGCTCGACGCCATGCTGGCGGTGTTCGGCCAGGCCGCGATCGAAGCCGCCGCGCCTGCAGCGGGTGAGCGCGCTGGACGTCGGCTGCGGCGCGGGTCGCTTTCGTCTGCTGGCGGTACGTCCACCGGTATTGTTAGAGATACTGACTAAATGCAGGTAGGACAAAAGGTTTCAGATGTAAGCATCTCTTTCAGACGCCCACAGCGGTGTTCGACCGAGCTATAGTGAACTCGTCGAAAACGCATCTGATCCTCACCGGACTGGAGACCGAATATGAAACGCACCCTCGCCCTCGCCGCCCTGATCTTCGCCGGCGCTGCCGCCGCCCCCCTGCCCTCGCTGGCCGCGAGCAACGTCAGCCTCTATATCGGCACCGCGCCGCCGGCACCGGTCTACGAACGGGTTCCTGCGCCGCGCCACGGCTATGTGTGGGCGCCGGGCTACTGGAACTGGGCCGGCCAGCGCCACGTCTGGGTGCCGGGCTACTGGGTGGCCGAGCGGCCGGGCTATGTCTACAATGCGCCGGTCTGGACCCAGGGCGGCGGCGGCTGGTACATGCAGCCGGCGCGCTGGACCCAGTATGGCGGCTACGACCGCGGCTATGACCGTGGCTACCGTGACCGCGACCGGGACGGCATTCCGGACCGCTACGAAGTGCGCCGCGGCTGGGACCGCGACCGCGACGGCATCCCCGACCGCTACGAGCACGGCCGCCGCGACGGCCGCTGGGACCAGGACCGCGACGGCGTCCCGAACCGCTATGACCGTGACCGCGACGGCGACGGTGTGCCGAACCGCTACGACCGCCGCCCGGACAATCCGTGGCGCCGTTGATCGCCGCTGCCTGATGTCCTTCTGAAAATGCGCCGCCTGCCGGCGCATTTTGCGTTTTGGGGTATCCTCCCGGCATGATCGAGCATTCCCGTCTTCAAGAAATCGCCTACAAGGGCGAACGCGCCGCCAGCCGCCGCCTGGCCGCCGCCGAAAACCTCAGCGACGAGCAAGCCTTGCGCCGCACCCTGGAATTGAAAGCCGGCAAGGCCGGCCTGGCCGCCCTAATCGAGGCCCGYAGCGCCGACCTGGCCGCCCAGGCCAGCCGCAGCGCCGCCCGCGACGCCCTGCGCGAGGCGGCACGGGCACGCCAGGCACGGCGCCATGACGGTCCGCCCAGCGCCTGGCGCGCCTGGTTCGACGGTTCGGCGCACCCGAATCCCGGCCGCTGCGGCATCGGCGCCCGACTCGACGGGCCGGATGGCAGCGTCGAGATCTCGCGCGCCGCCGGCTACGGCAACAGCAGCGAAGCCGAGTACCGCGCCCTGATCGCCGTGCTGGAAGCGGCCGTCGCGCGCGGGGTGGCCGGCCTCACCGTCTATGGCGACAGCCAGGTCGTGATCGGCGACGTGACCGGCCCGGACGCCCTCGCCGCGCCGGCCCTGCACGCCTACCGCGCCACCGCCCGCGCACTGATGGCGCGCATCGACGGCCTGGTCCTGCGCTGGGTACCGCGCCACAAGAACCAGCAGGCGGACGCGCTGTCGCAGCGCGCCTTCGACGATTTCCCTGATGATGCAAACGCAACCGCAACCGATGCAGCTTAACTCTCCCGAACTCGACGCCTGGCGCACACGCCTGGCAGCCCTCGCCATCGAATGCGCCGCCGGCGATCTCGACGGCGCCCACGACGCCAACCACCTCGACCGCGTCTGGCGCAATGCCTGCGCCCTGCTGGCCGATCATCCCGACGCCGACGCGCTGGTGGTGCTGGCCGCCTGCTACCTGCACGACCTGGTCAACCTGCCGAAAAACGATCCGGCCCGTTCCAGCGCCTCGCGGCTCTCGGCCGGGCTGGCGCGCGAGCGGCTGGCCGAACTCGGCTTCCCGGCCGCGAAGCTCGACGCCGTCGCCCATGCGATCGAAGCCCACAGCTTCTCGGCCGCGATCGCACCGCGCACGCTCGAAGCGCAATTGGTGCAGGATGCCGACCGCCTCGACGGCCTCGGTGCGGTCGGGCTGGCGCGCATGTTCTACATCGCCGGCCGCATGGGCAGCAGCCTGGCCCACGGCGGCGATCCGCTGGCGACCACGCGTCCGCTCGACGACAAGGCCTATTCGCTCGACCACATCCCGGTCAAGCTGGCCCGCCTGCCCGGCATGATGCAGACCGCGGCCGGACGCCGCCTGGGCGAGCAGCGCCTGGCCATGCTGATGGACTTCCGCGACGCCTTTGCGGCCGAGTGGAGTGGCGTGGCGTAAAAGCTAAGCCATTAACTGACAGGCAACAGTGCTAACATAGGGATTTTCCGTATCCGCGACGGCCATCCCATGACCAGCACTGCGACCCTTGCCAAGGCTTCCGCCGGCAACCTGAACTTCGTCCTGATCTGCGTATTCATCGACATGCTGGGCATCGGCCTGATCGTGCCGGTGCTGCCCGGGCTGGTCGGCGAATTCGTCCACGGACGCGAGCAGCAGGCCATGTGGTACGGGATCCTGGCGGCCTCCTTCGGACTGATGCAGTTCCTGTTCATGCCGATGGTCGGCGCGGTCAGCGACCGCCTCGGGCGCCGACCCGTGCTGCTGTACTCGATGGGCGGCATGTGCATCAACTTCCTGGCCACCGCATGGGCTCCGAACCTGGCCTGCCTGTTCATCGGACGGATCATCGGCGGCGCCTCCTCGGCCAGCATGTCGGTGGCCTCGGCCTATGCCTCGGACGTGACCCGTCCCGAGGACCGCTCGAAAAGCTTCGGCAAGATCGGCGCCGCCTTCGGCGCGGGCTTCGTCTGCGGCCCGGTGCTGGGCGGCCTGCTCGGCAACGTCTCGCTGCACCTGCCCTTCTACGTGGCCGCCGGGCTGTCGGCCGCCAACTTCGTGTACGGCTACCTGGCGGTGCCGGAATCGCTGCCGCCGGGCCAGCGCAAACCTTTCAAGCTGGCCGACGTCCATCCCCTCGGCGGCCTGGCGCGGCTGGCGCGCCGGCGCGAAATCCGCAGCCTGGTCGTGGTGTACACGCTGACCACCTTCTCGCAGATGATGCTGCAGTCGGTCTGGGTCCTGTACACCACCTTCCGCTTCGACTGGACGCCGCGCGACAACGGCATCGCCATGTTCTGCGTGGGCGTGGTCAGCATCGTGGTCCAGGCCGGCCTGCTGTCGGTACTGATCCGGCGCTTCGGCGAAGTGCGCCTGACCCTGCTCGGACTGGTCTCCGGCGCCATCACCTTCCTGCTGTACGGACTGGCCACCCACGGCTGGATGATGTACGTCTTCATCCTGTGTAACCTGCTGGCCTTCGCTTCCGGTCCCGCCCTGCAGGGCATCATCTCGAAGACCACCGGCGCCGGCGAACAGGGCGAGCTGATGGGCTCCCTGCAATCGGTGGGCAGCCTGGGGGTGATCCTGATGCCGCTGCTCGGCACCTTCCTGCTCGGCGCGGCCAGCCACCTGCCGCCGCAGGACTGGCGGATCGGCATGCCCTTCTTCCTCGGCACCGGCATGCTGGCGCTGGCCTTCTTGGTCGCGCGGCGCTACTTCCGCAGCCACGGCCAGCCGTGACGGCGGCCATCCCGCTGCCCGTGCTCGCGGCGGTGCTCGGCGCCGCACTCCTTCACGCGACCTGGAACGCGCTGGTCAAGGGCCGCGCCGGACAGGGCGACCCGCTGCTGCCGACCGTGCTGGTGGTGGCCGGCGGCGCCCTCGCCAGCGCCCTGCTGCTGCCCTTCCTGGCCGCGCCGGCTCCCGCCAGCTGGCCCTTCATCGCCGCCTCCAGCCTGGCGCAGACCGTCTACTACCTGCTGCTGATCGCCACCTACCAGCACGGCGACATGAGCCATGCCTATCCGCTGATGCGCGGCACGGCGCCGCTATTGGTGGCCGTCTTCAACGGCATCCTGCTGGGCGAACACCTGAGCGGCGCGCAATGGCTCGCGGTCTGCCTGATCTGCGGCGGCGTGCTGGCCATGCTGCTGGCGGCGCGCCCGCCCACGGCGCGGCAGATGCAGGGCCAGCACCGCGCCACCCTGTTCGCGCTGGCGACCGCCTGCGTGATCGCGCTGTACACCATGGTCGACGGCGCCGGCGTGCGCCGCTCCGGCGCGCCAGCCGCCTATACCATGTGGATCTTCCTGCTGACCGGGGTGGCGGTGCTGGCCTGGGCCGCGCGCGGACGCATGCGGCCGCTGGCGGCGCTGGCCCGCGCGCGGCCGCTGCTGCTGCCGGTGGGCGGCGTCAGCACCCTCGGCTCCTACGGCATCGCGCTGTGGGCGATGACCCTGGCGCCGGTGGCCGCGATCGCCGCCCTGCGCGAAACCTCGATCCTGTTCGCCACCGCGATCGCCGCGCTGTTCCTGCGCGAACGGGTGGGCCGCGGACGCCTGCTGGCGGCAGGGCTCATCGCCTGTGGCGCGGTCGCCATGCGCCTTGCATGAAAACCGGGATTCGTTGAAATATTTGTATGTTTTGCACGCCAGATTTGCTAAGGTCTCGAAGCGGGCCCGGCAGGCCCCGATCACTTATCTGGCGGAGACTCCATGAACATCCATAACAAGGTCCTGTACGGCGCTCTTTTCCTGCTTGCCTCGGCATCGAATGTGGCGACGGCCGGGAAAAGCTATACCTATTCCTACCTCGGCAATCCCGACAACCCGAACGTCAGCGCCAAACCGGTCTCCTGCGCCAAGAACGTCTGCAGTCCCTCGGTCGCGCTGGTGGGCGGCGGCTACGACGTCGGCGAAGCCTTCCGCTGGATGATCGCCCGCGCCGGCGTCAACACCGGCACCGGGGGCCGCTTCGTGATCATCCGCGCCACCGGCACCGATGCCTACAACCCCTATATCTACAGCCGCCTCGGCCAGGTCGACGGCACCAGCCCGAAAGGCTACGAGATGGTGGGCGGCGCCGACCTCGGCCTGACTTCCGTCGAGACCCTGGTGATCCCGAGCCGCGCAGCAGCCGAGGATCCCTTCGTCCTGCAAGTGATCGGCCGCGCGAACGCCATCTTCATCGCCGGCGGCGACCAGGCCGACTACTACAATTACTGGCAAAGCACCTCGCTGAACACCTTGATCCAGAAAGCCATCGCGGCCGGGATTCCGGTCGGCGGCACCAGCGCCGGCACCGCCATGCTGGGCCAGTACGCCTTCGCCGCCCTGAACGGCGCGCTGGAATCGCCCAAGGCCCTGGGCGATCCCTTCAACAAATACGTGACCCTCGATCCGCTGAACACCTCGTCGAACAAGTTCGTCCAGACCGGCAGCTTCGTGAACGTCGCGCCGCTGGCGAACACCGTCACCGACACCCATTTCAATACGCGCGACCGCCTGGGCCGCCTGTTCACCTTCGTGGCCAGGATCGGAAACGGCTGCAGCGGCGGCGTGGTGAACTACGGCGACGTGGTCGGCGTGGGCATCAACGAAGAGACCGCGCTGCTGATCTCCGGCGCCCCGGGCAGCGCCAGGGCGGAGATGGCGGTGAATCCCTACAATGCCGAGAACACCACGGCGCAATACACCGCGCAGAATTCCGCCTACTTCGTGAAGTACAACGGCGCACCCTCGCAATGCGTGGCCGGCAAGCCGCTGGTCGACAACAGCAACATCCAGGTCTACCGCCTCAGCGCCCAGCCGTCCAAGCCCTCGCCCTACCCGTCCGCACCGCAATACAGCTTCAGGGTGAGCGCGAGCTTCAACACCTCGGACTGGGCTTCGCAAAAGGTGCAGACCTATGGCGACGGTTCATCCCTGAGCGGTCCGTACACCTACGGCACCTCGGGCGGCGCAATCCTCGGCAATACGGTGCATTGAATGAGCGATGAAACGAGCTACGACAGCCAGAACGCCTTCGCCAGGATCCTGCGCGGCGAACTGCCGTCCCTGAAGATCTACGAAGACGAGGCCACGCTCGCGATCATGGACATCATGCCGCAAGCCGACGGCCACGTCCTCGTCATTCCGAAGGAAGCGGCGGTCGAGATCTTCGCGCTGTCCCCCGACGCCGCCTGCGCCTGCATCCGCACCACGCAAAAGGTGGCGGCGGCGGTGAAGGCAGCAACGGATGCGCCGGGCATCATGATCGCCCAGTTCAACGGCAGCGCGGCGGGCCAGACCGTGCCCCACGTGCACTTCCACATCATCCCGCGGCGTGAAGCGGAGCCCTTGCGGATGCATGGGCGGATTGCTGCGGATCCTGTGCGTTTGCGCGAGATCGCGGCGCGCATCGTCGCCGCGCTCGAGGCCGGTGCGGCCAGAAGTCTGTCCTGAAACGCAGTGCGGCGCGACTATAAGAGTTGGCCACCAACTAATAAAGGCCTCCACAAAACGATAAATCTGCCACAACGGCCAAGTGCTACGGGCACCTAGGATTTTTTCTATCAGCAACAAGCTCGTACATGCTCCAATGTCCTCTATAGGCCTATTGTGTTGAAAAACTCCTGGGCAAGAAGCAGTCCTGATGAAGTAACTGTACAGGAAAGATGGGGACTGGCCGATCCGGCTCTGGTTAACTCATCGCTAAATTATCGTTTCGTCGTATCGGCAACAGCTTTTTGGCCATTCGGCGAAGATTTTGTGCCGTTGCCGCCAACAGAAACTCATCGTGGGCACCGCTGGGCCCACGCAAATGCAATTGCCTAAGTTTGAGAATGCGTTTGAGGTGTGCAAACAGCATCTCTACCTTCTTCCGTTCCCGACGCGACTCGCGATAAGCTTGGGTTTTACCGATAGCTCTTGCCACATCGCGCGCCGGCTCATGCGGACTGCGGTCGATTTTACGAATGATCATGTTGGGACAGCACTGCGGCTTTAGCGGGCAAACCTTGCAGTCGTATAGGCTGGCGCGATAGCGAAACGGATTTTTCTGCTGGCTGCGCT
>NZ_JBFTRS010000036.1:0-32842 GCF_056399645.1 Massilia sp. 01N417
TGCTGGCCTGGCAGTGCGGGCAACAGAGCGGCGCGGCGGGTTGTTCGACGATCTCGAGCACGCGGTCGAGGCCGGCCGCCGATTGCAGTAGTGCCAGCAGGCGGTCGCGTTGCCGCCGGGTCAGACTGGACAGGCGTTGCAGGAACTGTTCGAACTGCCGTGCTTGCATTGGGCCTCCGTCAACGGTTCAGGTCGACATTGGACCGCAGGCTTACGGAAAAGATTCCACACTTGGCGCGAACAGCGCCTATTATTTCCGTCGTTCCCGCGAGAGCGGGAACCCATGCTGAACGACAGGATTCGAACCGTCGGCGACATCCCGGCGTGATGGGAGTACGGACTTCGGCAGCTCAGCATGGATCCCCGCTTTCGCGGGGAGGATCGGGTCGCGCGCTCAGGGCTTCTTTGCCGGGCGTGCCCTGGCGGGCGCTGCGTTCTCGAGCCGGAAAATGACGTCGGCCGCCTGGCGCAGCTTGAGCATCTGGATCATCAGGAAGGTTTCGCGGTCGATATCCTCGGCGCGCTGGTTACCGGCGCCGCGGCCCGACGACCGCGGCATCCTGAACTCTTCGCGTTCCAGGCCCATCGTCGTCCCCAGCTTCTTGATCGCATCGGTGGTCACCGCCATCACCGGCCCGAGGCGGCGCCCGGAAGCCTCGGCCATGACTTCGGCGCGGCGGCGCGCATCCACGATCGCCTCGGTAACCAGTTCATCGGTGACCTTGTCCATCGTGCTGAGGTCGAAATTCGAGGCGAAACTATCCAGGTTGGGCTTGCCCAGGATGCCGCCCGCCAGCCTCGGCCAATTTGCGACATTGCGTACCTTGATCTTGACGTCGGCGCTCAGTTCATACACCGGCGTGCCGTCGGCCGCACGCTCCTTGCGCACGCTCTGACGTACTTCGCGTACCACCATGTCTTCCGGGTCGATACTCAGCTCCTGCATCAGGGCGCGAATCTCGCGAACCCTGGCTTCGATCACGCCGCGCGCGGCTGCCGGGTCGGCGTCCGCCGCGACGATCTGGAAATCGAGGGCGGCGATATCCGGAATTTCGACCCGGAAGGCGCTGCCGGTCACATGCACAAACGGGTAATCGGGAATGGTCGAGGCCAGCGCCGGGCTCGCAGGCAGGGCCAGCGCAGCCGCCGCCAGCAGGCTCGCGGTGATCATCGGCAGGAAAGGCTTCATCTTCAGCATGTGGACTCCATCGGTAAAAAATCATTGGTCGCGCAAGGCCAGTGCCGGCGACATCCGCATCGCCGCCACGGCCTGGCGCGCACAGCCGGCCAGGGCGACCAGGCCGACGCCGGCACAGGCGATCGCCAGCGGCCACCAGCCCATCGGCGCCCGTTCGACGAAACCGGCCAGGTAGCGCTCGGTCCACAGCCAGGCCGGCGCCAGCGCCAGCAACGCTCCCACGCCCAGCAGCGCAAGCCATTCGCGCGCCACCAGCAGGCCGATATGGCGGGGCGTGGCGCCGTGCAGCTTGCGCAGCACGAATTCACGGGCGCGGCGGCGGATCGTGTAGCTCGACAGCACGTAGATGCCGAAGCAGGCCAGGGCAGTCGCCACCACGCTGGCCAGCGCCAGCAGCTGGGCCTGGCGCAAGTCCTCGGCATAGTTCCTGGCGAACACCGAGGCCGCGGTTTCGATGTCCGGCGCATCGTTCGGAAAGTGGCGCCGCCACAGCATGTCGATGGCGGCGCGGGCATCCGGCAGCGGACCGCGCACGCGCACCGTCAGCACGCCCTGGTCCTCGCTCTGCAGGTACATGATCGGGCCCGGCTGCTGGCGCAAGGTGGTGAAGCGCAGGTCCGGGGCGATGCCGATCACGCGCTTGTCCTTGTCGACGATCTGGCCGACCGCCGCCTCCGGTGTGGCGAAACCCAGGGCCAGCGCGGCGCGCGCATTCAGCACCACGCCCTCCTCGCCCTCGCGCGCAAACAGCCGGCCCGCCAGCGGACGCAGGCCGAACACCTGGAAGAAGTTGGCGCCGACCTCCTTCCCTTCGATCGGCACGGCGCTGCCGTCGCGCAGGCTCACGTTCATCGTGATCGTGACGTCGTCGCGGCCGATCGCCTCCGACATCGCGGTCGCTCCCTCGACCATGGGCAGGCGCCTCAGCTCGGCCTTGAAGGCATGCGCCGCGCTCGTGGCCTGCTGGCCGGGCTGGCCCGGCAGCCGCAGCACCAGCTGGGACGCGGGGTCGAAGCCCGGGTCGGCGCCGCTGGCATAGCGCGCCTGCCACCACACAGCCAGGCTGGCCGCGACCAGCCCGATCGCGGCGGCGAACTGCGCCACGGTCAGGATGCGGCGCAGGCGCACGCCTTCGAGGGTCTCGCCGGCGCGTCCGCCGAGGGCCACGCTGGGCGGCACGCGCGCCGCCAGCCAGGCCGGATACAGGCCGGAGGCCAGGCCGGTCGCGATGCCGATCGCCGCCATCAGGGCCCAGGCGCCCGGTCCGAAGGTGGCGGCCACGGGACGGCCCACCAGCGCGGAAAACAGGGGCAAGGTCAGCCAGGCCAGCACGCCGCCGATCAGGGTCGAGCCGGCACCCACCAGCAGCGCCTCGGCCGCGAACTGCCCGGCCAGGCCCGTGCCCGAGACGCCGAGGGCCTTGCGCACCGCGATCTCGCGCCGGCGCGCAGCGGTGCGGACCGCCGCCAGGTTCACGTAATTGGTGGCGGCCAGCACCAGGATCAGCAGGCCCAGCAGGGCCAGGCCGGCGATCGCCGCCGGGTTGCCATAGCGTTCGCTATTGCCCGCCGCCAGGTCCTGGTCGAAGTAGACCTTCGACAGGCGGGTCACGGCGATGCTGGTCAGCGGCTTGGGCCGGCCTTCCGTCAAGGTCGCCGGCAGGCCGGCGTCGCGCTCGCGGGCGACCATCTCTTCCAGCGCTGTCTCCAGCGCATGGGCGTCGACGCCGGGCGCCGGGCGCAGGTACAGGCGGGCGCGCCTGAACCAGGCATCCTGGGTGGTCTTCGGCGTCGGATCCCAGCTGTGCACGCCCTTGCCGAGCAGGGCCTCGAAGGCGGGACTGGTATTCGCCGGCAGGTCGGCAATGATGGCGCGGACCACGAAGGGCGTGCCGGCGATCGTGACCACCTTGCCGAGGGCGTCCGTACCGCCGAACAGGCGCACCGCCTCGCTGCGGCTCAGGACCAGGGCGTCGGGCCGGACCAGGGCGGCGCGGGCATCCCCGGCGATGGTGCGCAGGCCGAAGAAGTCGAGGTAGTTGGGCTCCGCCACCGATACCCTCAGCTGCACGAAGCGATCGCCGACGCGGGCGGTGAGGCGATCGGTCCTGGCGCCGGTGGCGTCCCGCACCAGACCCGCGGCTTCGGCCTTCCGCGCCAGCAGCGGCGACGCGCTCTCGCCCCAGCTTGCGCGCGGAAACATGTTGCGGCGCTCCTTGACCACATAGATGCCGTCGGCGCCGGCGATGGCGTCGTTATAGGTCCAGGCGTAGCGTACCAGGCCGAACAGCAGGAAGCAGGCGGCCAGCGCCACGGCCAGGCCCAGCACCGCGACCGCCGAGTACAGCGGCTCCCTTGCCAGCAGGCGCCAGGCCAGTTTCAGGTTCCGAAGCCGCATCCGTACTCCCCGCCGAAGTAGACAATGCTGTCTATGCTATGCCTTTTATGGCTTTTCTCGCAATAGCATTTCAATAAATATTTTTGTAGACAGCCTTATCTAGAAGGGCTAGTCTACGCGCGTGTGCATTGTGTTTTTCGAGGATGAATCATGGCCAAGTCCCCCGCCCCCTCCAAGCCGACCCCGGCCGAACTCGACCTGCTGCAGGTGCTGTGGCCGCTGGGCTCCGGCACCGCCCGCCAGGTGCATGACGAGATCCTCAAGACCCGGCCGGACGTGAGCTACGCGACCGTGCTACGCCTGATGCAGATCATGCATGCGAAGGGTTTGCTGATCCGCGACGAAAGCGAACGGTCTCACGTGTACGCACCGGCCCAGGCCCAGGAGTCGCTGCAGACCAACCTGCTGAAGGACCTGATGCAGCGCGCCTTTTCCGGCTCGGCCAAGGCGCTGGTGCTGGCGGCCCTCAAATCCGGGATCTCGAAGAAGGAAAGGGAGGAAATCGAAGAACTGCTCAAGAGCGAGGACAAACGATGAGCGCCCAGGCCGTGGTGGCGGCGCTCGGCTGGACCCTGATCCATTTCGTGTGGCAAGGCGCCCTGCTCGGCTGCGCCGTCGCGGTGCTGCTCGTCGCTCTCCGCAATGCGCGGCCCGAGACGCGCTACGCGGTCGCCTGCATCGGCCTGGTCTTGTGCCTGGCTTGGCCGGCGATCGACCTGGCGCTGCTGCTCAAGGCAGGCGCCGGCGATGCTGGCGGCAAGCTCTTCCCCGGCGCCGGCGGTGCGGGTGCCGCCATGCCTGGTGCGACCGGCCTGCTGCCCTGGCTGGCGCAGAACCTCGGCTGGATCGTCGCCCTATGGGCCGCCTGCTCCGGCGCGCTGAGCCTGCGCATGGCGGTCGGCCTGCTGTGGATCGGCCGCGCGGCCCGCGCGCAAGCCTGCGACTCGGCCTGGCAGGAACGCCTGTCGCGCCTGGCAGAGCGCTGCGGCCTGGGCCGCGAAGTGCGGCTGCGCGTGGTCGACGGTCTCGCCAGCCCGATCACGGCCGGCTGGTGGCGCCCTGTGGTGCTGGTCCCGGCCAGTCTGGTCGCCGGCATGCCGCCGCATCTGCTGGAAGCCCTGCTGGCCCACGAACTCGGCCACGTGCGGCGCCACGACTACCTGGTCAACCTGCTGCAGAACGTGATCGAAACCCTGCTGTTCTACCACCCGGCCGTGTGGTGGCTGTCGCGCCGTATCCGCGCCGAGCGCGAGCAGATCGCCGACGACTTCGCGTCCCGCCACCTGGGCGAGCCGCGCCGCCTGGCGCTGGCGCTGTCGGAACTGGAAAAGCTGCAATTTTCCAGCCACCACCTGGCCCAGGCCGCGAACGGCGGCGACCTGATGGCGCGGATCCGGCGCCTGCTGCGCCCTGACGTGCAGGCGCTCAACTGGAAGGCGGCGATTCCGGTGCTGTGCCTGGCCGTGGTGTGCGCGGCCAGCGCGCATGCGCCGGCGAACCAGCGCGGCGCCAGTCCCGGCCTGGGCTTGAACCGCACGGCGATCGCCGATTTCAACACTTGCCGCAAGCCGGAATACCCGCATGCGGATCTCGCCGCCGGCCACCAGGGAACAGTTACTGTCGACTTCCTGGTCGATACCGACGGCGCCGTGATCGATTCGGCGATTGCCAGGTCCAGCGGCTTCGTCAGCATGGATGAAGCGGCCCGTGGCGCCCTGCTGAAATGCCGCTTCGGCCCGGCCCTGGAGAACGGCCGCATCATACGGCAATGGACGAAGGTCCAGTACGTCTGGACCCTGGAATAAGAAAAGCCGCCATCGAGGCGGCTTTGTTCGGCCCGGCTGTGCTCAGACCGCCGAAACGTCCAGCTCGGCGGTCGTCGCGGCCACCACCTGTTCCTTGGTCACGCCCGGCGCCAGTTCCACCAGCTTGAGGCCGGTGTCGGTGACGTCGATCACGCCGAGATCGGTGATGATGCGGTCGACCACCCCCACGCCGGTCAGCGGCAGGTCGCACTTCTTGAGGATCTTGTGGCTGACCGAGCCGTCCTTGGCGGTGGCGACGTGCTCCATCAGCACCACCACGCGCTTGACGCCGGCCACCAGGTCCATCGCGCCCCCCATGCCCTTCACCATCTTGCCCGGAATCATCCAATTGGCCAGGTCACCCTTTTCCGAGACCTGCATCGCGCCCAGGATCGCCAGGTTGATCTTGCCGCCGCGGATCATGCCGAAGGAATCGGCCGAGCTGAAGTAGGCCGAGCCCGGCAGCGCCGTCACGGTCTGCTTGCCGGCGTTGATCAGGTCGGCGTCCACTTCCGCGTCAAGCGGGAAGGGGCCGATGCCCAGCAACCCGTTTTCCGACTGCAGGAAGACTTCGACGTCCTTCGGGACGTAGTTCGCCACCAGGGTCGGCAGGCCGATACCCAGGTTCACGTAGAAGCCGTCCTGCAGTTCCTTTGCCGCGCGCGCGGCCATTTCATCACGAGTCCATGCCATGTCGTCTGTCTCCTGTTCCTAGCTTAGGCTGCGCGCACGGTGCGCTGTTCGATGCGCTTTTCCGGCGTCGGGTTGTGAACGATGCGGTGCACGAAGATGCTCGGCAGGTGCACCTGGTCCGGATCGATCGCGCCGGTCTCGACCAGTTGTTCGACCTCGACGATGCAGATCTTGCCGGCGGTGGCGACGTTCGGGTTGAAGTTGCGCGCGGTCTTGCGGAACACCAGGTTGCCGGCGCGGTCGGCCTTCCAGGCCTTGACCAGGGCGACGTCCGGGTTCAGCGAGCGTTCCATCACGTACATTTCGCCGTCGAATTCGCGGGTCTCCTTGCCTTCGGCGACGATGGTGCCGTAGCCGGTCTTGGTGAAGAAGGCCGGGATGCCGGCGCCGCCGGCGCGCAGCTTCTCGGCCAGCGTGCCCTGGGGCGTGAATTCCAGTTCCAGTTCGCCGGCCAGGTACTGGCGCGCGAACTCCTTGTTTTCGCCGACGTAGGACGCGATCATCTTCTTGATCTGGCGCGTGGCCAGCAGCTGGCCGAGACCGAAGTCGTCGACGCCGGCATTGTTCGAGATCGCCGTCAGGTCCTTGACGCCGGAATCGCGCAGCGCGGCGATCAGCGCTTCAGGAATGCCGCACAGGCCGAAACCGCCCACGGCAATGGTCTGGCCGTCCTTGACGACACCTTCGAGTGCGGACCGCGCATCTGGATAAACTTTATTCATACCCGTCCCTTTAGTAGTTAAGCCAACAGCTCTTTCTGTACAGCAGAGTAGAATTCGAGAATAAAATAGCCCCCTGCAAAGCACAATACCGTAGAAATACCGGCAAGCGCCGGCCATGGAGACTTTAGTTTGCATCAGACGACAGCATCATACGCCATCGATTACGAGATGATTTTCCAGCATGCCCCGGTCGGCATGTGCATCTCGGTCAATCGGATCATCCAGGCGTGCAACCAGGCGCTGGCGTCGATGTTCGGCTACGACTGCGCCCAGCTCGACGGCAAGTCCTTCGAAGTGCTCTACCCGACACACGACGAATTCCTGCGCACCGGCGACCGCATCGTCCCCATCATGAACGCGAAGGGCCGCTACTCGGACGAGCGCATCATGCGCCGCGCGGACGGCGAGCTGTTCTGGTGCCACGTGAGCGGCCGCGCCCTCGACCCGCAGCAGCCGCTGGGCGCCGGCATCTGGACCTTCGAAGATGTCAGCGAGAAACGCCCGGTGACGGCCGCGCTGACCCCGCGCGAGCGCGAGATCGCGGCCCTGCTGGTCGAAGGCAAGACCAGCAAGGTGATCGCGCGCGAAACCGACCTCTCCCCGCGCACGGTGGAGATGCACCGGGCCAAGCTGATGAAGAAATTCTCGGCATCGACTTCCTCCGAGCTGGTGCACAAGCTGGTCGGTGTGGCGCGCTGAGCCGCGTCAACGCCCGCCCCGCCTCCCCTAGCCATTATGGATGAGCACGCTATGCGGCGTGCATTTCCATGCGAATGCGCCCGAGGAGGACATGATGGCCCGATTGAGATCGACCTGGCGCGGATTGCTCACATCCGCCATTCTTGCAGCCGCGCTGGCCGGCTGTTCGCCTTTCCAGTACCAGCCCGACATCAAGAATGGCGGGCGTGCGGTCGCGGCCGCCGTCGCACCCGGCGACTCCAGCCGCATCGTGGTGGCGTCGGCTTCAGGCGGCATCTTTCGCAGCACCGACACCGGCACCACCTGGGCCCAGACCAGCGGCAACGGCACCTTCGCCTTCACCGACGTAAAGTACCTGCCGAGCAACGCGAACATCGTCATCGCCACCGCTCTCTCGGACACCAGGGCCAGCACCGGCGGCGGCATCTGGCGCAGCGTCGACGCCGGCGCCAGCTGGTCGCGGGTGGCCGTCACCACGCCGGTCCCGGCCTGCGCGGCCGCCCTCTCGGGCTTCGGGCTGGCCGCGGAAACCGCGCGCAACCGGGTCTGGGCGGCGACCTCCTGCGGCGTCGCCTTCAGCAGCGATTCCGGCGCCACCTGGCACTTCCTGCCGAAGGCCGCCGGCTACGACAACGACAGGAGCTATGCGGTGCTGGCGCCGACCACCACCCGCCTGGCGATCCTGACCGACGGCGGCGTGAAAGTCTCCACCAACTCCGGCGGCAGCTGGAACCTGTCGACCACCGGCCTGCCGGGCTTCATCGTCAGGGGGGTGCATAACGAGATCGCCGTATCGCCGCTCAATCCTGCCCACCTCTTCTTCACTTTCAACCAGTGGGTCTGGAACGTCGCGGCGGCGACATGGGAGGGCCACACCCTGCTCTACCGCTCCTGGGACAATGGCGCGACCTGGGGGCAGCTGCTCGACATTCCCGTCTATAACCGCCCCTCCTTCGTCAGGACGGCCCAGCCGAGCGATGCGACGCATTACAGCCTCCACTTCGGCGACGGCAAGTGCACCCAGCAGAGCGCAACGGTGACGAACGGTGCGGTGCCGACATTGTCGGGCTGGACCGCGTCCGTGCTCGACCACTGCGACACCTCCGACCTCGTCTTCAGCGCCGCCGATGGCAGGACGCCCCTGCTCCTGACCTCCGACGCCGGCGTGAACAGCACCTCGGATGCCGGCCTCCACTGGCATGTGAGCGGCGGCGGCGACGCCGGCTACGATGCCCTGCAGATCACCGAGGTGACCGGCCAGCTGCACCCGGACCGCAAGGCATCCGACCTGTATTTCGCGACCCAGGACAATTTCATCTGGGCCTCGGGCGATGCCGGCGTCACCTGGCCGGCCAAGGTCTGCTGCGAAGGCTTTTACCTGAACATCTGGCGCGATCCGATCCCTGCCGCGGACACCCGGCTGACCGGCGTCGATTGCGGCCCCTGCTCCAACTTCATCTCGGGTCCGCTGCTGGCCGGCGCCGGCGCCTTCCTCAACCCGCCGAACAATGCCGGCAACCCGCGCCTGCTCAAGCCCGGCGCCTATGTCCAGAACACCCAGCTCAGCGGCCTGCCGGGCAATATCTACGACCTGAGCACCGACAACGGCGCCAGCTGGACGCCACGCTACGGCTTCCTCGAGGATCCGCAGGACTTGCCGAAGGTCGCGGGGCCGGTGGGCAATCCGGTGATCTACACCGCGGTCAAGCTGTCGGGTGCGACGCCGGCCGGCTATCCGGTGGTGGGCATCAAGCGGATCGCCGATACGCTGGCCGCCGGTTCGCCCCTGGTGTCGGACATCGGCGGCTTCGGCAGCCTCGGCATCTTTGCAACCGAATTCGCGTGGTACAAGCCTTTCGGCGTCGACCCGCGGGACGCCAACTTCCTGATCGTGCCCGACATCGTCAGCAACACGGTCAGGGTGACGCATGACGCCGGCGCCACCTGGACCACGGACACCGCGCTGACCGGCCTGGCCACGCGCGGCGGCATCTTCAAGTTCAGCTTCGGACCGTTCTCCCAGATCAGCGCGTTCGGCTTCGATCCCGATTGCGCCGGCCACATCCTGGTCGGCACCCAGCAGGCCGGCATCATGGAAAGCTTCGACCGCGGCGCGACCTGGAGCTACCTGGCCGGTTCGGACAACATCCCGCAGGTGTCGTCCTTCTACTTCCAGGGCAGCGGACAGGTCATCATCTCTTCCTACGGCCGCGGACTATGGAAAAAGTTTTATTCGTGCCCGCGCCGCATCATCCGGCCCGCCGTCCTGACCGCCCTGGCCGAGCCGACCATCTACTGGAAGGGGGCCCGCGTGCCGCTCAGCCAGATCCACAATCCCGACGTCTGCCCGGTGTGCGGCTATTTCATCACGGAAGGCGGCGACATCCTCGACTTCGTGCTAGACCCTGCCACCAGCGAGTTGCGCGAAGTGGCGCTGAGCGGCGGCAGCATCCGCGGCCTTACCTGGGAGCGCACGCCGGTGCCGGCGCCGTTCGAGGTGACGCATGCCGACCGCCTGGGCAAGCTCGGCGGCGACCACGAACTGCGGGCGCTGGTGAAGGCCGGCGCCCATATCAAGGGGCTCTACCTGGATGGGGCGATCCTGAAAGGCGTGATCCTGGCGCCGCGCGACGTACAGGAAGCGCAGTTGCCGCGCAAGCCGGCGCTCGGGCCTTACGTGCGGGTCGAGGTGAGGCAGGAAGAGAATCCGGACGGCGAAGGCGGGGCGCTGGTCGTGCTGCTGCACGGATTCGGCTTCGATCCGGCCCTGCCGCTGTCCGTCTCGATCGACGGCGTTCCCGTGCAGATCGGGGTGCAGCCGCGTTTCGAGGCGGCCCGCGGCTTCACCTTGCCCCTGCCGCCCGTGGTGAGTCCCGGCGGCCACACCATCGTCGTCGAGCAGCGGGGACCGGAGGGCATCCTGCGCGACGCCGCCACCTTCATCATCCCCTTGCTGGACAACGAGCGCGGCGAGGAGGACAAGCGCAAGCGCCGCTGAGCGGGGTCAAGCTGCCGGCAGCACGCTCCTGAGGTGCTCCGGCAGCGGCACCGATTTCTCCTTCTTGAAGTCGATCCACACCACCTTGCCGCCGCCTTCCGCATAGACGACGTCGGCCTTGCCCTCGGCATCCACCAGGCTGATCTCGTGGGTGACTTCGAAGCTGGAGCGGCCCGGGGCGCCGGCGTAGGTGCGGACCTCGATCTCGCCCGGATACTTCAGCTGCTTGATGAAGGTGCAGTAGGCGGTGACGATCACCGGTCCCTCGCCCTGCATATTGAATTCGCCCGCGGCCTCTTCCAGGAAGCAGATGCGGCCGCTTTCCATGTAGCGGAAATAAACAGTGTTGTTGACGTGGCCCAGCACGTCCATGTCGCCCCAGCGGATCGCCTGGCGCATCGTGTGCATCAGCTTGCGCGTCGGTTTTTCGTTGCTCATCGTTGCCTGCTTCGTTTGAAAAAGCAGGCATTGTAGTCGTTCAGCCGCCGGCGTGCCGGCCCACGATGTCGCCGACGATGCCGCAGAAGGCCGCCGGGTCCTCGAGCATCATCATGTGCCCGGCCTTCGGCTGGACCAGGCTGCCGCAGGCCAGCGCCAGCACCCATTCGGGGATGTCCCAGCCGGCAGCGGACAGCTCGCCGCCCAGCAGGTAGAGCGGGACCCCGGTTCCGAGGACGCGCCGCACGCCTTCCAGGTAGGCGGGCGCGCCGGTCACTTCCAGCACCGAGCGCGCCATCGCCTGGATGGTCGTGTAGGGCTGGTTTTCCAGGACCTCGCGCGCCAGGGCGACGCGTTCGTCGCTGGCCTCGATGCCGATGCGCTCCAGCCAGGCGGCCGGATCGTCTTCCATGGCGCCGTATTCGGCCGCCCAGTCGGCATCAGGCATCGGCGCGATGCGCGAGCACCAGAACGCGTCCTTCAGCGTGAAATTGCCTTCCACGCTGATCAATCCGCGTACCAGTTCCGGCACCTCCTGCGCGGCCAGCATCATGACCGCGCCGCCGACGCTGTGGCCGAGCAGCCAGGCCGGCTCGCCGACCTCCTCGCGCAGCACGCGCGCGATCTCCTCGGCCTGGGCGTGCAGGTCGATGCCGGCGTCCACGCTGCGCTGCGCGCCGTAGCCGAGCAGGTCGGGCGTGCGCACATCGAGCCCGGGCAGCCGGCGCTGCGGATCGTAGTAGCTGCCCGAGCCCAGCAGGCCATGGACCACGACCAGTGCGGTCATTGCGCCGTCATGCCGTCGTCGGCCGTGATGATGGTGCCGTTGATGAAGTGGGCTTCCTCGGCCGCCAGCAGCAGCAGCAGGCCGTCGAGGTCTTCCGGCTTGCCGATGCGGCGCCGCGGCAGCATCTCGATCAGCTTCTTGCCCTGCTCGGACTCGAAGTAGTCCTCGTTCATCTCGGTGGCGATGTAGCCGGGGCAGATCGCGTTGACGTTGATGCCGTAGCGGCCCCATTCGACCGCCATCGCCTTGGTCATCTGCACCACGCCGGCCTTGCTCATGCAGTAGACGCCGATCTGCGGCAGCACGCGCAGGCCCGCCACCGAGGCGATGTTGACGATCCGGTGCTGCTTCTTGGGATCGCCCTTGGCGCGCTGGATCATGCGCTTCGCGCACTGCTGGGCCATGAAGAAGGCGCCGCGCAGGTTGGTGTCCATGATGTAGTTGTAATCGTCCTCGGTGACGTCCAGCAGGCGCTGGGTGGTCGACACCCCCGAGTTGTTGACCAGAATGTCGATCGGGCCGGCCTCGGTCTCGGCATGCGCGATCGCCGACTTGATGCTGGCGAGGTCGGTCACGTCCAGCGACACCACGTGGGCCGCGCCGCCGTCCGCCTCGATCTCGGCGCGCAGCTCCTTCAGGCGCTCGGTGCGCCGCGAAGCCAGCACCACCTGCGCCCCCGCCCCCGCCAGGGCCTTCGCGAAACGCGCGCCCAGTCCACTGGATGCGCCCGTCACCATTGCGATCTTGCCTTCGAAATTGACTTCAATCCCCACGTTCCACTCCTC
Source organism: Massilia sp. 01N417 (assembly GCF_056399645.1). Taxonomy (NCBI): domain Bacteria; kingdom Pseudomonadati; phylum Pseudomonadota; class Betaproteobacteria; order Burkholderiales; family Oxalobacteraceae; genus Massilia; species Massilia sp. 01N417. Next base: position 12,523 of record NZ_JBFTRS010000036.1, read on the forward strand.
TGCCTGAGCCCGACCGAACTATATTCTGTTGCGACGACATAATCATTACACACTTCACCAAATTCTCCTCGTTTAGATTGCCGCATCTAATATCTGCCCTACAATAGCGCGCTGCGTTGCAATCATGAGCAAAAAAGTGCACACTCGTGCTTAAATTTTTCTAACACTATTAAAACATGACTCAGCCCAACAACCTCATCGAACAATACGGTCCGCGCGAAGCGATGGAATACGACGTCGTCATCGTCGGTGGCGGCCCTGCCGGTCTGTCGGCGGCGATCCGCCTGAAGCAGCTGGCTTCGGAACAGGGCCGCGAGGTCTCGGTCTGCGTGCTCGAGAAAGGCGGTGAGCTGGGCGCGCACATCCTGTCGGGCGCGGTGATAGATCCGCGCGCGCTGGACGAACTGTTCCCGAACTGGAAAGAACTGGGCGCACCGTTGAACACCGCCGTCACCGAAGACCGCGTGCTGTTCCTGACCGAGACCAAGTCCTACGCGACCCCGCACTTCATGGTGCCGAAGGCGCTGACCAACCACGGCAACTACGTGATCTCGCTGGGCAATGTGGTGCGCTGGCTGGGCCAGCAGGCGGAAGCCCTCGGTGTCGAGATCTTCCCCGGCTTCCCGGCCGCCGAGATCCTGTACAACGACGACGGCGCCGTCAAGGGCGTCGCCACCGGCAACATGGGCGTCAAGCGCGACGGCGAACCGGGTCCGGACTTCCAGCTGGGCATGGAGCTGCACGCCAAGTACACATTGTTCGCGGAAGGTTCGCGCGGCCACCTGGGCAAGCAGCTGATCGCCAAGTACAGCCTGGACCAGGGCAAGGACCCGCAGACCTACGGCATCGGCATCAAGGAACTGTGGGAGATCGATCCGGCCAAGCACAAGCCGGGCCTGGTGATCCACACGGCCGGCTGGCCGCTCCCCTCCGACACCTACGGCGGCTCCTTCCTCTACCACCTGGAGAACAACCAGGTCGCGGTCGGCTTCGTGGTCGGCCTGGCCTACCAGAACCCGTATTTGTCGCCCTACGAGGAATTCCAGCGTTATAAAACCCACCCGGCGATCCGCCACTTCTTCGAAGGCGGCAAGCGCATCTCCTACGGCGCCCGCGCGATCACCGCCGGCGGCCTGCAGTCGCTGCCGAAGACCGTGTTCCCAGGCGGCGCCCTGATTGGCTGCGATGCCGGCTTCCTGAACGTGTCCCGCATCAAGGGCAGCCACGCCGCCATCAAGACCGGCATGCTGGCCGCCGATGCCGCTTTCGCGGCCCTCGGTGAAGGCCGCCAGAGCGACGAACTGGCGAGCTACCCGGCCGCCTTCGAGCAGTCCTGGCTGCACGAGGAACTGCACGTGGCGCGCAACTTCAAGCCGTGGATGAGCAAGGGCCTATACCTGGGCACCATCATGACCGGCATCGACCAGATCCTGTTCAAGGGCAAGGCGCCGTGGACCCTGCACCACCAGCACGCCGACCACGAATGCCTGCGTCCCGCATCAAGCTTCAAGCCCATCGCCTATCCGAAACCGGACGGCAAGCTGACCTTCGACCGCCTGTCCTCGGTGTTCATCTCGAACACCAACCACGCGGAAGACCAGCCGGTGCACCTGACCTTGAAGAATCCGGCGATCCCGGTCGAGGTCAACCTGGCCAAGTACGCCGGTCCGGAGCAGCGCTACTGCCCGGCGGGCGTGTACGAATTCGTGAAGACGGACGAAGGCAAGGACCGCCTGCAGATCAATGCTCAGAACTGCGTGCACTGCAAGACCTGCGACATCAAGGATCCGACCCAGAACATCGTGTGGGTCACGCCGGAGGGCGGCGGCGGGCCGAATTACCCGAACATGTAATCCGGCCGGCGCGACACCTGCGCCAAAGAGGCATGGCCGGTGCCAACGTGATCCAGCGCCACGTGCAGCCCCAGCATACGGCACGATGCGGCCGTCGAGGCCGATCACGAAAGCCGGCGACGAAGTCGAACCGCAATCGTTTTAGTGCGCTTGATGCCCCCGGCTGAAGCGCCGCTCGGCACGGCGTTGCAGGCGTTCGAAGAACAGGCTCAGGATCCAGTAGATGAGGGCCGCTGCGACGTAGAGCGGCAATGGACGGAATGTAACGGAGATCAATTCTTTGGTGACGAGCATCAACTCGGTCATGGTGATTACCGACACCAGCGAGGTGTCCTTGATCAGGCTGATCAAGGTATTGCTCATCGACGGCACCGCGACCCGCAGCGCCTGCGGCAGCACCACGTGGCCCAGGGTCTGGCCCCAGCCGAGGCCGAGGCTGTAGGCGGCCCGCCACTGGCCCTGGGCGACCGCCAGGATGGCGCCGCGCAGGCTCTCGGACAGGTAGGCGCCGGCATTCAGGGACAGGGTCAGCACCCCGGCCGCCACCGGCGTGAACTCGATGCCGATGCTCGGCAGGCCGTAATAGACGACGAACAGCTGCACCAGCAGCGGCGTGCCGCGGAAGGCGCTGACGTAGACCGCCGCCGGCCAGCGCAGCAGCGCCCACGGCGACACCCGCATCAGGGCGGTGGGCAGGCCCAGCACCAGTCCGCCGAGCATGGCGGCGACGGCCAGCAGCAGGGTGTAGCCGGCGCCGCGCAGCATGACCGGCGCGGACTCGCGCAGCAAGTCCAGCAGTTCCTGGAACTCCATGCCGGCTTCAGTAAGGCCCGCTCATGGCGCGTGGGTGGCGTCGACGCCGAACCACTTCACCGAGGCGGCTTTCAGGCTGCCGTCGGCGCGCGCGTCCTCGAGCGCCTTGTCGATGGCGGCACGGAACTTCGGATTGTTCTTCTGGAAGGCGGCCGCGGTGCGCTCGACCGCGCCCACGCGCGCGCCGGCGCGGATCGGCAGCTGCGAGGATTTCAGCAGGTAGGCCACCATCAGGCTGTCGTTCAGGGCCGCGTCGATGCGTCCGAAGGCCAGGTCCTGCAGGTTTTCCGGCGCCGCCGGGTAGCTCTTCACGTCGATGCCGGGCATGGCCTTGGCCTGCTGCTCGAACACGCTGCCCTGGCCGACGCCGACCTTCTTGCCCTTCAGGTCTTCCAGCTTGCGGTACTCGATGCGCTCGTTGCGGCGCACGATCAGCTGCGGGGTCGAATAGGTATAGGGAGTCGAGAAATCGAAAGCCTGTTCGCGCTTGGGCGTAACGTTGACCTGGCTGATGATGACGTCGTACTTGCCGGCGCCCAGGCCAGCCAGGATCGAAGCCCATTCGGTGGTCACGAATTCCGGCTTCAGCCCGAGCCTGGCCGCCACCAGCCTGGCGACGTCGACGTCGTAGCCGGTCAGCTGGCCGGTCTTCGGATCCTTGAAATTGAAAGGCGGATAGGTTCCCTCGAGGGCGATGCGCAGGGTGCCGCGCGCCTTGGCGGCGTCGAGCAGGTCGGCCGCATGGACCGGCAGCGCCAGCACCGCGCAGGCCGCGATGGCAGCGCCCAGCAGCGTTCTACGAAAATTGTTCGGGGACCCCGTTTGCATCGCCTCGCTCTCCTTTCAAGCACCAGAGCCAGAGTTATAACGCAATTACGGGCATGCGAAAAGGGAATTATTCGTCTATCAATATAGCCTGCGGCTATGCTTGCCGAAGTTGTGGCCGGTGACGATCAGGGTGCTCTCGACCAGGGTCGACAGGCCCAGCAGCAGCTGCACCAGCTTGTCGTCGGGCAGGACCCAGACCTGGCCGGACGGCTGTTCGGCCGCGGTCGCGGCCATGATCAGCGGTGCGATCCAGGAGGCGTCCGGCTCGACGTCCAGCAGCACGGCGTCGCCGGCGGTCTGCAGGTAGACCTCGCCGCCCGGCGCCAGCGTGAAGCGTACCCCGACCCCGGTCTCCTGCGGACCGATCATCTCCTGCATGGTGCGGTTGTGCGCATCGATCCAGAGTTCGACGTCCTGCGGGGTTTCCAGCGGGGTCCAGGGCACCGGACGGAAACGGGGGCGTTCGGCACTGTCCTTGGTCGAATCTTGGCTCATGAGGGGCTCGGCTACGGTGATGATGAGGATGGAAACGGCGCGTATGCTAAGCCACTATACCCGGCGGCGCAAGAAGCACGGTTCGGGCTCTCATGCGAGCGTGACCAGCCTGGCCTCGACCCGCCCATCCTCGACCAGCAGTTCGCCGGCCGCGATCGGCAGCGTGAAGCGGCGCCGCCCCGCACTGCCCGGGTTCACGTAGAGCACGCCGCCGCGCTCAACGCAGGCCGGCTTGTGCGAGTGGCCGGACACGACCACGCGGACGCCGTCCGCGGCCGGGTCGTCCGCGAGTTCCTTCAGGTCGTGGATGACGAGGATGCTCACCCCGTCCACGGCCAGGCGGGCGGTTGCGGGAATCGTCCCGGCCCAGGCGGCGGTATCGTTATTCCCGCGCACCACAGTCAGCGGCGCGATGGCGGCCAGGCGCTCGAGGATCTCGGGATTGCCGATGTCGCCGCCATGCACGATGTGGTCGCTGCCGGCCAGGAAGGCCAGCGCTTCCGGGCGCAGCAGGCCGTGCGTATCCGAGATCAGTCCGATCCGCATGGCCCGCCGTGCGCTCAGCCGGAATGCCGGCCGCGGCCCAGCCTGGCGGCCGTCCAGATCGACCACAGGGCGGCGATGCCGACGATCACATACACGAGCCGGGTGGCCGGGCTGCCGGCGCCGAACAGGCTGGCGACGACGTCGACGTCGAACAGGCCGACCATGGCCCAGTTCAGGCCGCCGATGATCAGCAGGGCCATCGCGATGTAGTCGATCGCCGACATCGCCGAGTGCCCCTCGCGCGCGGCCGCCCGCCGTTCGGGCAGGTGCCGCCGTTCCATGGTAGGTGCGTTCATGGTTGCCATCATGTCCTCCTTCGAAAGGGTCGATGCGGAACCCACGATAGCAAAAATGCGCGCGGGTGCGCGCCGCCTACCGTCCGGGGCTCAGCCCTTCCAGGTACGGTTGAGGCCGGTGTCCGTGTGGATCCAGCCGCCCTTGGGACCGGAACGGTAGTAGAAGCCGACGCCGCCCTGGCGGAAACTGCGCACCAGGCCGCCCAGCACTTCCTCGGTCAGGCCGGCGATGCGGACGTCGGCCGCCTTGCCGGACATGTGCAGGGACTGGCGCGCGGCCGGCACGCCCTGCTCGATCAGGCGGTTGTTGGACGCCGGGGTGCGGTAGCCGGACAGGATCTCGAGCGGCTTGTCGAGGCCGTAGCGCTGGACGAAGGCCTGGGACGCCCACAGGGTCTCGATCAGCTTGGGATCGATCGCCATGCTGGCCTTGCCGTTCACGTCGCGCAGCATGTGGCACAGTTCCTGGTAGGCCGAGTCGATGATCTCGCCATCCTTCCAGTACAGGACCTTGCTGCGCTCGCCGCTGGCGGGACGGATCACGGACAGGGTGCGCGGCTTGACCCAGAAATCGAGGTCGACGACCTGGGCGTCGAACAGGTCGGGCGGCGGCGCGATGTCGACGCTGGGTGCGTCCGGTTTGGCCTGGCTGGACTCGCCGGCGCCGCGCCTGGCGGCCCTGGCGTCGATCAGCGGCGTGGCGACCAGGCCGAGTGCGGTAAGACGCAAGCCTTGGTGAAGGAAATCTCTGCGGGAAGCCATATCAAACTCATCATTGAAACTTCCTTACTATATCTCAATGGACAAAAGGAAAAAAGATGAGTTCGTGTAACGTAAGGTTTCGCGCAACAAACGCGCTAATTACACGGCGTTGTGCTTATTTGCCGCTGCAATTACAGAATCGCTTGCCGGCCGGCACTTCGACCGCATTCAGCTGCTTCCACAGGAAATCGCATTCGAGGCCGAAACAGGCCTTGTCCTTGCCGGCATTGATATAGCCGAGGGCTTCGAAGAAGGGACTGGCCGAGGCCGGGGCTTGCATGTGCAGGCGGCCGATGTCCCAGGCGCGGGCCTGGGCTTCGACGGCGCGCATCATGGCGCGGCCGATGCCCTTGCGCAGCTGTCCCGGCATCACATAGCACAGGGCCAGCTTGCCGGCCTGGGTGAGCAGCGCCAGTCCGGTCAGCGCCCCGCCGTCGACGGCGACCACCGCATAATTGCTGGACGAGGAAAACCAGGCGCCGACGTTCTGCGTGGTCTTGTTGCTCAGCCAGGACTGGAGGATGTCCGCGCGCCGGCCGTGATCGGCCGCGCAGCCTTCCTCGATCGAGCGGCGCAGCAGTGCGCACGCTGCTGGCGCGTCGTTCGGTGTTGCCTGGCGAATGTCAATACCCATGTAGTACTTGTGAGGTGGAAAAAGTTGTTCCGGGATGTGGAAAGCCGGACTATAACCCAAAGTCCGGGATCCTGCTGTCCGGCCATGCGCCGAACATGGGCGCTCTAAGCATATGATTAAAATGTACTTCTGTTGTCCTGAGTCTTCGTGGATGATGAATCCGCTTTCCACTGGTCTCTACAAGGAAGAACAAACAATGGTCCAAACCTATTCCCCGCTGCGCCGCCTGCTGGCGCTGACCCTGGCGCTGGGCGCCGTGCTGCCGCTCGCCTCCCAGGCCGCCGAAGTCGAACTGCTGAACGTCTCCTACGACGTCGCGCGCGAACTGTACAAGGACGTGAACCCCGCCTTCGTCGCCGAATGGAAGAAGAACACGGGCGAAACCGTCACCATCAAGCAATCGCACGGCGGCTCCAGCAAGCAGGCGCGCGCCGTCGCCGACGGCCTCGAAGCCTCGGTCGTGACCTTGAACCAGGCCAACGACATCGACATGCTGGCCGACCGCGGCCTGGTCGCCAAGGATTGGACCAAGAAATTCCCGAACAATGCCTCGCCCTATTACTCGACCATGGTGTTCCTGGTGCGCAAGGGCAACCCGAAAGGCATCCACGACTGGGCCGACCTGGCCAAGCCGGGTGTCAAGGTCGTGATCCCGAATCCGAAGACCGCCGGCAACGGCCGCTACACCTATCTTGCGGCCTGGGGCTCGGTCATCAAGAAAGGCGGCAACGAAGCCCAGGCCCGCGAGCTGGTCGGCAAGATCTTCAAGAACGTGCCGGTGCTGGACGCCGGCGGCCGCGCCGCCACCACCACCTTCACCCAGCGCCAGATCGGCGACATCCTGGTGACCTTCGAGAACGAGGTGAACCTGGTGCGCGCCGAATTCGGCGACAATTTCGAAGTCGTCTACCCCTCGATTTCCGTGCTGGCCGAAACCCCGGTGGCGATCGTCGACAAGGTGGTCGACCGCAAGGGCGTGCGCAAGCAAGCCACCGCTTACCTGAACTTCCTGTACTCGGATGCCGGCCAGGCGATCGGTGCCAAGCACTACCTGCGCGTGCGTAACGAGAAGGTGATGAAGCAATACGCCGCCAACTACAAGCCGATCCAGCTGTTCACTGTCGACGACGTATTCGGCGGCTGGCGCGCGGCCCAGAAACGTCACTTCGACGATGGCGGCGAATTCGACAAGATCTATCAATCCAAATAAATAAGTCGAATTAGAATTAATAAATGCAATAATGCTGTATAGATATACAGGATTTACCAACGGAAAATAATGCTGAGTCGCTTTTAAGAGATTTCTTTAAGATAATTCGCTAAATTTCCGTTCACAAAGAAGGCCTTGCTTCAACGCGAGGCCTTTTTTCTTGTAGAATCTTGCTGTTGGTTTCGATTTCTATGAATCGCCAATAAAAAGTTCCCATCTAGCTTGACGCTATTGGGCTAACTGAACGATTTGATGCTCCGCCGCCGTCCGGCGCCCGACCATTAACCGTACCTCATACACACACATGATCAAAAAATTCCTCGCTGCCGTGCTGATGACGATTTCCAGCGCGGCCGCCCTCGCCGTGCCTTTTGGATCGCAGTCCGTGCTGGTGGTCGAAGACGACACCGGCAAGGTGCTGTACGAGAAGAATGCCTCGACCGTCGCGCCGATCGCTTCGCTGACCAAGCTGATGACCGCGATGGTCGTGCTCGATGCCCACCAGGACATGAACGAGCCGATCGAGATCGAGAAGCAGGACGTCGACATGCTCAAGCACAGCAGCTCGCGGGTGCCGGTCGGTGCGACCATTCCGCGCCGCGACGTGCTGCAGCTGGCCCTGATGTCCTCGGATAACCGCGCCGCCGCCGCCCTCGGCCGCACCTATCCGGGCGGCATGGACGCGTTCCGCCTGGCGGTGAAACGCAAGATCGCCGCGCTGGGCATGACCCAGACCGTGATCGAGGAGCCGACCGGCCTGAGCCCGCATAACCAGTCGACCGCGGCCGACCTGGTCAAGATGGCGACCGCCGCCGCCAACTACTCCGAGATCACCCGCATCACGACCTCGTCGGAGCACCTGATCAACATCAAGGGCCGCGACGTCGAGTACCACAACACCAACCGCCTGGTCGGTGCCAAGGGCTGGGACATCGGCCTGTCGAAGACCGGCTACACCCAGGAAGCGGGCCGCTGCCTGATCATGCGCATCAAGGCCGCCGGCAAGAACGCGACCATGGTGCTGCTGAACGCCGGCGCCTCCTCGGTGCGCGTGCTGGACGCCCTGAACATCCGCCGCCACGTGCTGGGCGACGACGCCCCAGTGGCCACCAGCCCGGTCCGCGCACGCGCCGCCGTCGGCGGTCCGCGCATCAAGGCCTCGGCCGGCGGCGCCCGCGTCAAGGCCTCCGCAGGCCGCGGCCGCTTCAAGCATGCGCCGGTGTCGCGCCATCGCCGTCACCGCTGATCGTCGGCGCCGCCGGACCGCAAGCCGCAGAGCGCATGATTCTGCGGCTTTTTTGTTGCCGCAACGGTCTTGCCAAGCCGCCGTGGATGCCGTCCGGCCGAAGGGAGCGTCGAATGACCTGGCTCCGCCGTTTGCGCTGGCCGCGTGTGGGCGATCGCCCCGTCCACGCTCGCAGGACGGCCCGTGCCCAGATGGTCGATGGCGAACACCATCGCCGAGAAGTAAAGCAGCCATTCAGCGGTCTTGCCGAATGGGATGACAAGTCGGCCCCACACCAGTTTTCCTCGCCGCTGTTCATGCTGGAAGCGGACAAGGAGGTGGGCGGCAACGGCAAAGACTAGCGTGAGGAGGATTGTCGAGAGGGCCATAGATAAGCTCCCGCACCAATGGTGCGTCTGTGCTTATTTACGGAATGGAGAAATTCGACTGGCTGGCGCCAGTAAAGCGACCGGCCTCTCGTTGCGGTCGCCCACTCTTCTCCACTTCCGCAAACAAGCTCAAATTGAGCTTATTCACCTGCCTTTCGGCCACCGACCGGAAGCGGTCGGCTTGAGAGGGGGAGGTCTCACCCGAGACCCAGGTGCGAACGAATCGCACCACATGTCGACAATACGCCTGTCCAGATAAAAAGACAATGCTCAGCGCGACTTCAGCTGCCGCACATGTCCTTCGAGTTCGGCGAAGCTCGGACGCTCGGTGGCGGAGATGACCTTGCGCCCGAATTCGACCGCGATGGTCGGCGCATAGCCGTTCATGCTGGCCAGCAGGGTCACCTTCACGCACTGCAGGGCCTTCACCACTTCCTGGTGGCGGCGGTGCAGCAGGCTGGCGAGCGGCGCCACCAGGCCATAGGACAGCAGGATGCCGAGGAAGGTGCCGACCAGGGCGGCCGCGATCAGGCTGCCCAGTTCCGCCGGCGGACGGCCGATCGACCCCATGGTATGCACCACGCCCATCACCGCGGCGACGATGCCGAAGGCCGGCATGCCGTCGGCCAGCTTGCTGATGGCCTGGACCGGGATCTCGGCGTCTTCCTGGTAGGTCTCGATCTCGTTGTCCATCAGGTTCTCGAGCTGGTAGGAATTCATGGTGCCGGACACCAGCAGGCGCAGGTAATCGGTGATGAAGTCGAGCAGGTGATGGTCCATCAGCACCAGCCGGTATTTGGCGAAGATCGCGCTTTCGTAGGGTGCGTCGATGTCGTCCTCGAGCGACATCAGGCCTTCGCGGCGCACCTTGGTCAGCAGGTCGAACATCAGCGCCATCAGCGTCATGTACAGCTCCCGCGTGTAGCGCGAGCCGTGGAACAGGGTCGGGATGCTGTGCCAGGTCAGCGAGATGGCCTTGCGGTCATTGCCGATCACGAAGGCGCCCAGTGCGCCGCCGAAGATCATCAGCAGTTCATAGGGCTGGAACAGCGCGGCCAAATGCCCGTCCTGCAGCACGAAGCCGCCGAACACGGCCAGCAGCACGATGATAAATCCAACTACGATCAACATGGCACGGTCTCCAGAATTCCCAGGCAGCAACTTTAACATTGTTGCCATACGGAAAGCAAAGACCGGCGCAAAAGTCCTGTCTCGTCGTCCCCGCGCAGGCGGGGATCCAAGTTTGCGTGCATAGCCGGAAAGTCCGCTCACGGCCCACGATGAACTTGGGTTCCCGCCTTCGCGGGAACGACGTGCTACAAGCTCATCGCTCGATCATCCCCCGCAGACCACTGGCCCGGTGCGTCCGCCGCCCGATCGCCTCCCCCAGCACATTCGGCACCGGCGTGAGAAGCGTGAACTCCCGGCTGGCCCGCGTAATGCCGGTGTACACCAGCTCGCGTGTCAGTACCGCCCCGCCCTCTTTCGGCAGCGCCAGCACCGTGTGGGCGAATTCCGAGCCCTGGGATTTGTGCACCGTCATCGCGTATGCCGTTTCGACGTGGCGCAGGCGGGTGGCCAGCACGCTGCGCACCTTGTCGCCTTCGAGGAAGTAGACGCGCAGCGAACCGGGTCGGGCCGGGTCGGCCAGGGTCAGGCCGATGTCGCCGTTGAACACATTGGTCGAATAGTCGTTGCGGGTCACCATGACGGGGCGGCCGACGTACCAGTCGCCGCTTCGGCGGATCAGGCCGGCCTGGTCGAGGCGTTGCTCGATCGCCGTGTTCAGGCCCTCGACGCCCCACTCGCCCTCGCGCACCGCGCACAGGATGCGGAAGGCTTCGAAGCGCTGCAGCACGGAGCGCACCCAGTCCTCGTGGGCCTGCCCCGTTCCTGGTCCCTCGCCCAGCTGGCGCAGATAGGGCCGGTAGCCTTCCAGCGCCAGCCCGATCGCGTGCTGCTGCTGGGCGTGCTCGATCCAGCGCAGCGTGTGGGCGCCTTCGACGTCCTGCACGCCGCGAGCGCGCAGCACCGCGGCCGCGGCCTCGATGTCGCCGGCATTCACGGCCAGCGCCAGCTGTCCGATCGGCCCGCCGAAACGGCGGCTGTGGCGCAGCATCACGGTCTGCTGGGCCAGGGCGCCGCCGCCGTGCACATAGTCCGCCGGGATTTCTTCGCCGCTGGCCTCGCGCACATAGGCGACGGTGGCGTCGTCGTAATTGCCGGCCTGGGCGTCGGCACACAGGTCGCCCAGCACCGCGCCCGCCTCCACCGAGGCCAGCTGGTCCTTGTCGCCCAGCAGGATCAGGGTCGCCGAGGGCGGCAGCGCGTCCAGCAGCGACGCCATCATCTCCAGGTGGACCATCGAGGCTTCGTCGACGATCAGCACGTCGACGTCGAGCGGGTTGCCGCGGTGATGGGCGAAGGCACGGCTGTCCGGACGCGCGCCCAGCAGGCTGTGCAGGGTGCGGGCGGCGCCCATGCGCGCGGTCAGCTCGCGCAGCGGCAGCTGGGCGCCGACCTTGTCGGCCAGCTCGCCGAGGGCCTTGTCGATCGACTGCTTCAGGCGCGCGGCCGCCTTGCCGGTCGGCGCGGCCAGGGCGATGCGCTGGCGGGCGGCGTCCGGCGCGGTCGCGAACAGCAGCGCCAGCAGGCGCGCCACCGTATAGGTCTTGCCGGTGCCGGGGCCGCCGGTGATGATCGCCATCCTGCCGCGCAGGGCGATCGCGCAGGCCAGCTTCTGCCAGTCCGGCCGGGCCGCGTCCGGCCGGGCCGCGTCCGGCTGTTCGGACGCGCGCTGGGATGCGAACAGCAGGTCCAGCCATCCGCGCACGGCGCCGGCGTCGACTTCGCGCCGTTCGCGCGCGCGTTCGCGCACGCTGGTCGCGACCGTGGTCTCATCGCGCCAGTAGCGGCGCAGGTAGAGGCGCGCATCGTCGGCATCGCCGTCGAGCACCAGCGGCTGGCCGTAATCGAAGGTGCCGGCCTGCCACACCTGCTCGCAGCCGGCCAGCTGGGCCATCCAGCCCTTGACGTTCTTCGGCAGCGGCTTGATGGCGGCGGCCAGTTCCGTCCACTCCTCGGCGGGCAGGCCAAGCAGCGCGGCCGCATCCTCGGCCAAGTCGGACAGCAGCAGGCAGCTATGGCCGCGGCCTTCCAGCTCGGACAGCACCAGGGATGCCAGCAGCAGCGGACCGGGCGCCGGTCCGAGCGAGGCGACGAAACGGGCAAAGGCGCCGGACAGGCGGCGCAGCTCGCCGGCTTCGGTCAGGCGTTCCACCTCGAACCAGAAGACGTCGATCTTGTCGGGGTCGATAAAAGTATTCATGTCGCAAGAAGCTCGTCGAGTCCGTCGAGCAGTTCCATGTCGGGCTCGATCAGGTAGCAGCCGCGGGTCGCCTCGTTCCCGATCCCGCGCAGGAACAGGAAGACGGCGCCACCCAGCTGCTCGCGTGGGTCGTAGCGCTCGCCCAGGCGCGCGCGCAGCAGGCGGTGCAGGGCCAGCAGGTAGATCGCGCCCTGGATGTCGTAGCGGTGGCCGGCCATCGCGGCCGCCATCGCCGGCTGGGTATAGGCGGCGTCGCCGGGTCCCAGCGCGTTCGACTTGTAGTCCAGCACCCAGTAGCGGCCCCGGCATTCGAACACCAGGTCCGTGAAGCCTTTCAGCATGCCGTGCAGCTGGCGTTCCGGCAGGGTCGGACGCGGCGCGTCGCCGAGCAGGCGCTGGCGGCACAGGCGGTCCAGCGCGCCGACGTCGAGGGCCTGGCTCGGGAACCAGAACTCCATCTCCGGCAGCACTTCCTCCAGATCCGACAGGGCGCAACCGACCGGCGGCAGTGGCAAGGTGACCAGGGCGTCGAGCCAGGCCATGGCGTCGTCCACCCGGTTGCCCCAGCCGGCGCGCTTGATGCGCTGGTGCAGGCGCTTGATGAAATCGTCCTCGTCGATGCGTCCGAAGCCTTCCTGCGCCATCCACTCCAGCTGCTCGTGCAGGAAGTTGCCGGGCGTGGCGCCGCGCGGGAAGCGGTGCCAGGGCGCGTCGTCCACCCGCAAGGCTTCGACCGTGCCCGGCTCGTCTTCTTCCAGCAGGTTCTCTTCCTGGGGCCGGGTCGGCGGCGCCACCGTATGGCGGGTCAGCGAGGTGAAGGAACCGACCGCCCAGTTGCGCTCGAACTGGCCGGCAAAGGCCGGTGCCTCGACCAGCTCGGGGCGCACGTCGGCGCGCGCCAGGCGGGTACAACCCTCGGGCGCGTCCAGGGTGTGCAGCTCGATCGCGTCCAGGCTGCCGCGCAGGGCTTCCCAGCTCTCGGCCATGGCATCGGCGCCGATCGGCTCGCCGCCGGTCAGCAGGTAGCCGAGCGCCGATTCGTGCAGGCGGTTCTCGCCCTTGCGGCCGGCCGCCACCGCCGCCACGCCCAGCCACAGGAAGTGGCGGGCGCGGGTCAGCGCCACGTACAGCAGGCGCAGGTCTTCTTCCAGGCGGGCGCGGTCGACCGCCTGCAGCGCATCTTCGCTCAGGCCGAGGTCGATGCGGCGCGCGCCGTCTTCGACCACGTATTCGAAGAAGGCGCGGTTGCGGCGGTCGGTCTTGCGCGCGGTGACGGCAAACGGCAGGTAGACCAGCGGGTATTCCAGGCCCTTCGACTTGTGCACGGTGACGACCTTGACCAGCTCGGCGTCGCTCTCCAGGCGCAGCACGCGCTCGTCGCCGCCCTCGCCCAGGCCTTCGACCTGCTCGGCGAACCAGCGGATCAGGGCCTGCTCGCCATCCAGTTCGCGGCTGGCTTCCTGCAGCAGTTCGGCCAGGTGCAGCAGGTTGGTCAGGCGCCGTTCGCCGCCGGCGGCAGCCAGCAGCTTAGCCGGCAAGCCCAGTTCGTGGATGAAGCGGCGCAGCATCGCAAGCACGCCCTGGCGCTGCCAGGTCTGGTGCAGACCTTTCAGCTGCTCGACCCGTTCTTCCCAGGCCAGTTCGTCGCTCGACAGGCGGGCCAGCTCGGTCAGCGACAGCGCGCAGGTGGCGGTGGCGAAGGCAGTGCGCGCCAGCACGCCGTCGAGCGGACTGGCGACCGCCTGCAGCCAGCGCAGCACGTCCACCGCCTCCTGGCTGTCGACCACCGAGTCCTGGTCGGACAGGTAGACGCTGGCAACCTTCCTCTGCACCAGCGCACGCCGGATCGCCGAGGCTTCGCGGCGGTCGCGCACCAGCACCGCGATATCGGCCGGCATCAGGCGCTTGAAACCGCCTTCGCGGTCGCGGAAGCCCACCTGCGGATCGTTCAGCAGAGTGACGATGTGCTCGGCGCAGTGGTGGGCGAAGAAGTCGCGGTAGTCGTCGGCGCGCAGGTCGTCGCGCGGGGTCGAGGCCACCGCCAGCGCCTGGAAGGGACCGTCCACGCCGACCAGTTCCTGGCCACGCCCGGCCGCATCGACCGGTTCGAAGGGCAGCGGATTCTCGCCGTCCTTACGGAAGCGGAAGGCGCCGGCGGCGTAGCCTGGATGCTCATTGCCGCCCTCGGCGTATTCGAACAGGCGGTTGACCGCCTGCACCAGTGCCTTGGTCGAACGGTAGTTGGTGCCGAGCTGGTAGTGCCGCCCTTCGGTGGCGCGCCGCGCGGACAGGTAACTGTGGATGTCGGCGCCGCGGAAGCCGTAGATCGACTGCTTCGGGTCGCCGATCAGGAACAGGCCGTGGCCCGGGTCGTTGTCGGCCACCCGGTACAGCAGGTCGAAGATGCGGTACTGGTCGGGCGAGGTATCCTGAAATTCGTCGACCATCGCGACCGGGAACTGGTCGAGGATGCGCTTGCGCAGCGCCTCGCCGTTCACGCCTTCCAGCGCGGCCTTCAGGCGCGCCAGCATGTCGGCGAAGCCGAACTGGCGGTTGCGGCGCTTCAGGTCGATCATGCGGCGGGCGATATTGCAGGCGGCGTGGCGCAGCAGCGCATGCGCCATCGGCTCGATCCCGTCGAGCGCCTCCTTCAAGGCTTCGGTGTGCTCGAAGCACGCCGGCACCTCGGCGCTGAAGTCGCGCGAGAAGGCGTCGGCGATGCCGTGCGGGGTCAGGCGGCGCCAGGCGGTGTCGCCGAGGTCGGGCATGACACGCGCGGGATCGGCGGCCCAGCTGCGCAGGGCCTCGAACCACTTCACCAGCGACTCGGGACGCATCTTGTTGCCATTGAAGCAGCGCGGATTCACCGCCCGGTGCGAGCCGATCCAGGACTCCATCGCATCGGCACGTTCGCTCCAGCCTTCCTTCAGGCGCGCCAGCCTGGCCTGCTGGGCGCGCTCGACGCCGGCGATCACGGCCCCCAGCGGCGCCATGTCGTTCGGATTGCCGTTCTCGTCGACGCAGTCCGGACCCAGCAGCTCGGCGCGCTTGACCAGCTCGCGCGCCGCGCCCTTCAGGGCTTCGACGTCGTGCCACACCGCCAGCAGCGATTTCAGCGCATGGCCGTTGAGCGGATAGACGTGCTGGCGCCAGTAATCGTTGGCGGCATCCTCGAACAGGGCGCGCTCGTCGCTGACCAGCTCTTCGTCGAACAGGATGCCGCTGTCGAAGGCGTGCTCGCGCAGCATGCGCTGGCACCAGGCGTCGATGGTGAAGATCGCCGCCTCGTCCATGGTTTCGGCGGCCAGCACCAGGCGGTGGGCGGCGACCAGGCGCTCGGCATCGTCGGCGTAGCTGTCGGCCAGCGCCTCCAGGTAGGGATCGTCGACGTAGGAGTCACCGCGGAAGTAGGCGGCCGCCTGCACCAGGCGTTCGCGCACCCGGTTCGACAGTTCGCGGGTGGCGGCGCGGGTGAAGGTCATCACCAGGATCTCGGGCGGCAACAGCGGCCTGGCGAAGCCGTTCGCCTCGCCGTGGCCGAGCACCAGGCGCAAATACAGCGCGGCGATGGTCCAGGTCTTGCCGGTGCCGGCGCTGGCCTCGATCAGGCGCGAGCCGTGCAGGGGAAAATCCAGGGGCTGGAGCAACTGGCTCATGCCTGCTCCCCTTCCTTGTCGCCGAACCGGGTCACCTGCACGCCGTCGCGCAGCCAGGCGGCCAGCGGACCGTACAGGGCCTCGGCCGTGCGCGGCCAGTCGCCGGACGCGCGCAGCACGGCGAATTCCGGCCACATGCGCGCCAGCACCGGATCCTCGACTTCGCCGCGGATCTCGAAGCCGCCGTCGTAGGCCTCGCGCGGGTCGTCCCCGGCCAGCTGGGCCAGCGCGGTCTTGCAGGCCACCGCCAGCGGGTGGTCGAGGTTGGCCCGCCACAGCGCAGCCAGGTTCGCGAGGGTGGCGCGGGCAAGTTCCGCATCCAGCGGCGCCATCTTGAGGGTGGCGTCGCGCGCCACCAGGTAGCCGGTGACGGCCGCGCCGGCGGCGCTTGCCGCCAGCTGGCGCAGCCAGGGGCCGATCAGCTTGTCGCCGCGCGGCGCGCCCTTGCGGTCCAGGACCTTGGACGAGATCTGCAGCAGCCACACGGTCTCGTGCTCATTTTTGCGCAGCTTGTCGATCCAGTCGTCGAGCAGAATCCCGTCCAGGTCCAGGCTCACTACCAGCTTGGCCGCCGGCGTCGGATAGCGGGCGCCCAGCGCCAGCCAGCTGCGCCGCACCGGCACCAGTTCTTCCACCAGCTGCTGCTGCCACTGCCGGCCCACCAGGCCGATCGGCAGCCTGCCCTCGCGCACCAGGCGCTGGGCGCGCGCATCCAGCACCTGGCGCACTTCGTCCTCGGGCTCGGGCGTGCCGCTGTCCGCATTTCTATCTTCGCCAAGCAGGGCGTCTTCCAGGAAGTAACGCTCGAGGGCATCCAGCGAGAACGGTTCCTCGTCCTCGCCCACCACCTCGTGGCTGCCGAAGTTGACGCCCAGCCGGCGGCGGAAGAAGTCAGTCGCCGGTTGGCGCAGGAACCTGGTCAGCTCGCCCAGCTTGAGGCGGTAGTCGGCTTCCAGTTCGTAGGGCGGCAGCGCATCGCCGTCCCCCGCCGATGCTTCCTCGTCGCGATGCGCCGAGCGCCATTCGCCGGCATAGGTCAGCAGGCCGCCGCGTTCGAAATAGCGGCGCGAGAAAGGTTGCAGTGCATGCACCGTGGTGCGTTCGTCGAGGTCGAGGTCCCAGCCGGCCTTCAGGTAGTCGCGCAGCTGCGAGACCAGCACCGAGGCCGGCTGCTCGGTATTGTCGCGCACGTTGCGGCCGACCCAGCTCACGTAGAATTTGTCGCGCGCGGCCAGCAGCGCTTCCAGCATCAGGTAGCGGTCGTCGTCGCGGCGCGAGCGGTCGCCCGGACGCTGCATGCCGGGCAGCGCCAGCAGGTCGAAGTCGGACTGGTGGCCGCGGCGCGGGAAGTCGCCGTCGTTCATGCCCAGCAGGCAGACCACGCGGAAGGGCACGGCGCGCATCGGCATCAGGGTGCAGAAAGTCACGCCGCCGGAGACGAACTGGTGGCTCAGGGCCGGCTGGTCGAGTTCGGACAGCCAGGCTTCGCGCATCACGCCCAGCGGCACCGGCTCGTCGAACAGCGCGTTCTCGCAGATCTCCAGCCAGCACTGCAGGGCTTCCTCGAGCTGGTTCAGCATCACGCGGTCTTCGTCGTCGCGGGCGCGGAAGAAGCGCGCCATCAGGGCGCGGGCGCGCTCGCCCCACTCGGCCGGGGTCAGGACGGCATCCAGCTGTTCGCGCCAGGCCAGCAGGCTCTCCACCAGTTCGGCCAGGGCGCCGGCCAGGGCCGCATCGAGGCCGCCGACTTCGGCATAGGGCTCGATGTCGCCGAAGCTGGGGCCGGCACCGGTGGCGTAACCCAGCAGCATGCGGCGGATCCCGAACAGCCAGGAATTCTGCTCGCCGGCCGACCCGAGGCCGAGGCCCGCGCGGTGGGTCTGGTCCAGGCCCCAGCGCACGCTGGCGCCCTCGATCCAGCGGCCCAGGGTCGGCAAATCATCCTCGTCCAGGCCGAAGCGTGCGGCCAGCGCCGGCACGTCCAGCAGGTCGCGCACCTCGCTCTGGCGGCAGCGCTGCTGCGGCAGGCGCAGCAGCCATTCCATGGCCACCAGCAGCGGGTTCACGCTGCGGTCCTTCAGGTCGCCGATCTCGAAGGGGATGTAGCGCGGGTCGTTCCGCTTGTGCTGGTCGAACACCGCGTGCACGGCGGCCGAGAAGGTGTCGATGTCCGGCACCATGACGACCACGTCGCGCGGACGCAGGGGCTGGTCGCCGAATGTGCCGTCGCTGTCCGCGAACCAGGACAGCAGCTGGTCGTGCAGCACCTCGACCTCGCGCTGGGCGCTGTGGGCGATGTGGAATTCGATCGAGCGGTCTGCGGGTTCCGGCGGCACGTGCGGGTGTTCGAGCAGCGGCAGCAGGTCGCGCACCGCAGCCTGCACCTGCGACAGCAGCGTGCCGTTGTCGCCCTCGTTGAACAGGTCGACCCGCAGGTTGCCGAACTTGGCGCCCTGGCCGCCGTCGAATTCGTCCAGCATGCGCACGAAGTCGCGGCCCTGGCGCCCCCAGCTCGCCAGCAGCGGATGGCTGTGCGCATGCAGTTCCTCGACCGGGATCTCGGCCAGGTTGCTGCCGTTGCGGCCCTGGTGGCGGCGGTAGGCGGCGGTCAGCAGTTCGCGGCCCTCGATGATGTCGCCCCAGTGGTACTGGCAGGGATTCGGCACCGCCAGCAGCACCTGGGTATGGCGCGACAGGCCGGCCATCGCCTCGATGGTCTGGTAAGGCAGGGTCGACATCCCGAACAGCACCACGCGGCGCGGCAGGCGCTGGGCCGGCTGGCGATCTTCCTCGACCGCGGCCATGAACTGCTGGTGGATGGTGGCGCGGCCCGACCAGCGGCGCTCGGGCGGCAGGCTCTCGTGGACCTCGCGCCAGAGCTGGGCCTGCCAGCACTGGTCGGGCGCCAGCGGCACCGGTTCGCCGCCGGGCCGGCGCAACTGGTCGAGCCCCTTGGCCCAGTCGGTCAGCCAGTCGGCGCGATACACCTGGTACTGGTCGTAGAGGTCGGACAGGCGCTCGGCCAGCTGCAGGCGGCGCTCGGGGTCGCCGTCCAGCAGGAAGTGGCGCAGCGGCGCGAACTGTTCCTTGGCCAGCACTTCGGGCAGCAGGCGCATCAGGCGCCAGGTGAGCGCGTCCTTGTCGAAGGGCGAACGCTTCGGCACCCGCTCCGGCCCCAGCATGCCGCGGTAGGCCTCCCACAGGAAGCGCGCCGGCAGCGCCACCCGGGTGGCCGCGCACACGCCCAGCTCCTCGGCCAGCGCGATCTTCAGCCATTCGGCCACGCCGTTCGACTGCACGAGGATGATTTCCTCCTCGAGAGGACCGAGGGGATTGGCACGCAGCCAGTCGAAGACGGCGGCGCGCAGCAGCTCCATCTGGTTGCCGTGGAGGATGAGGAGGCCGGGGGAGATCGGGGATCGCATGGAGAAAGACTTCGGGTAGATCCCCGCAGGATACTACCAAGGAGGGTTCCCGAACAAGTTTATGGCTGGGTTAGACTTTCTGGTCCTGCTGGCGCGCCCCGAGTTCCGCGGCAATGTGGCGCTCCAGCCGCGCCAGCAGCGCACGCAGGCGCGCCGCCAGCGAACGCGCCTGGGCGATCGAACCGCGCTCGCGCTGGGCTTCGAGGTCGGCGCAGACGTCGCCGAAGCCCATCGCGCCCACCGTGCGCGCCGAGGACTTGATGCGGTGGGCGACGCCGGCGGCGCGCCCGACCTCGCCGGACGCGAGTGCGCGGTCGATCTCCAGCAGGCCTTCGCGCGCCGTCTCCAGGAACATGAAGGCGTATTTACGCATCTTGTCCGGATTGCCGGCAAAGGTGTCGGCCAGGACGTCCAGGTCGAGCAGCGCCGGCGTGTTCGCGGGCGCCGCCGGCACCGGTGCCGCGAGCGCGCGCTGCACGCTGCGTCCGAGGGCGCGCGCCACGGTCGCGATCAGGGTCTCG
The DNA here is from genome assembly GCF_056399645.1 of Massilia sp. 01N417. Lineage (NCBI taxonomy): Bacteria > Pseudomonadati > Pseudomonadota > Betaproteobacteria > Burkholderiales > Oxalobacteraceae > Massilia > Massilia sp. 01N417. The sequence goes on from NZ_JBFTRS010000036.1 coordinate 32,504, forward strand.
GGCGCCACCGGCTTGGTCACGAATTCATCCATGCCGGCGGCCAGGCAGCGCGCCTGGTCTTCCAGCCCGGCGTTGGCCGTCATCGCGATCACGCGGGTGTCCTTCAGCCGGGCGTCGGCGCGGATGCGACGGGTGGCTTCGAAGCCGTCCATCACCGGCATCTGCACGTCCATCAGCACGCAGTCGAAGGGCGAGTGCGGCCCGCGCTCGCGCATCAGGGCCAGCGCCTCGCCGCCGTTGCCGGCCACCGTCACATGGGCGCCGGCGTCTTCGAGCAGCTCCTGCGCCACCTGCTGGTTGAAGGCATTGTCCTCGACCAGCAGGATGGCGCTGCCCGCC
>NZ_JBFTRS010000037.1:0-23288 GCF_056399645.1 Massilia sp. 01N417
GCCGAAGATGGAGCCGATCCCGCGGCCGCAGCGGCGGCAGCGGGATCGGCTCCATCTTCGGCAGGTTGCGGCGCGAGGAGCCGTTGCCGTTGGCTTTCGGCGCTTCCGCGGGCGGGCGCGGCTGCGCGGGCTCGTCGGACATCACGATCAGGAGCTGGCGGTGACGGTCGATGCCGGCCAGCGGCTGGCACACCACGCGCCCGAAGGCGCCCTGGGCCACGCTCTCCACCTGGCTGACCTTGGCCACCGCCAGGCCGGCCGGATACATGCCGTCCAGGCCCGAGGTGACCAGCACGTCACCGACCTGGATGTCGGCATTCGGCGCCACGAAGCGCAGGTCCAGCATGCCGGACTGGCCGCGGCCGTAGGCGACGCTGCGCAGGCCGTTCCTCAGCACCTGCACCGGAATCGCCTGCTCCTTGTCGGTCAGCAGCGTGACTTCGGAGCTGAAGGGGAACACGCGCGTGACCTGGCCGACCACGCCGGCGTTATCGATCACGGGCAGGCCGAGCTTGACGCCGTTGCGCGAGCCGCGGTCGAGCACCACGCGGCGGGTCGCCGGGTCGCGCGCGTCGTACAGGATCTCGCTCATCATCGTGCGCACCGGCAGGTGTTCGCGCGCGTCCAGCAGGCGGCGCAGGTGGCCGTTCTCGGCCGTCTGGAGCTGGGCCTGCTGCATGGCCTGGGCCATCGCCACCTGCTGGCTCTTCAGGTCGCGCACTTCCTTCTGCAAGGCGGAGATCGAGGAGAAATAACTGCCCATATTGCTCAGCGCATCGCGCGGCATCAGGGCAGCCATCTGGAAAGGATAAAGGACCGTGGCCGCCACCTGGCGCACGGCGGTGAGCGCATGAAACCGCGCGTCGACGACAAGCAGTGCGACCGAGAGAAGAGCGAACACCGTCACCTTGACCCTGGCGGGAGCGCCTTGCTTGAAGAGCGGCGGAGGACTGTATTCCATGACTTCCAATAATGAGGGCGCCCGCGGGATGCCGCCGGGCGCCGACGTGAAGACACACTAATATGACGCAAAAACGCAGACAGGACGCACGGAATCGCGCGTCCTGTCAGGCCACGTCCTTACAAGGCGATCATTCGTAGGAGAAGATCGAGCCCAGCTTGTCCATGCGCTCGAGCGCCATGCCCGAACCGCGCACCACGCAGGTCAGCGGATCTTCCGCGACCAGCACCGGCAGGCCGGTTTCTTCCATCAGCAGGCGGTCGAGGTCGCGCAGCAGCGCGCCGCCGCCGGTCAGCATCATGCCTTTCTCGGCGATGTCGGCGCCCAGCTCGGGCGGCGCCATCTCGAGCGCGTTCTTGACGGCGGAGACGATGTTGTTCAGCGGATCGGTCAGGGCTTCCAGGATCTCGTTGGACGAGATCGTGAACGAACGCGGGATGCCTTCCGACAGGTTGCGGCCCTTGACTTCCATTTCCTTGACTTCGGAGCCCGGGAAGGCCGAACCGATGGCCTTCTTGATCGACTCGGCGGTCTGTTCGCCGATCAGCATGCCGTAGTTGCGGCGGATGTAGTTGACGATCGCTTCGTCGAACTTGTCGCCGCCCACGCGCACCGAACCCTTATAGACCATGCCGCCCAGCGAGATGATGCCGACCTCGGTGGTGCCGCCGCCGATGTCGACCACCATCGAACCGGTCGCCTCGGACACCGGCAGGCCGGCACCGATCGCGGCCGCCATCGGCTCTTCGATCAGGTAGACCTGGCGGGCGCCGGCGCCCAGTGCCGATTCGCGGATCGCGCGGCGCTCGACCTGGGTCGAACCGCAGGGCACGCAGATGATGATGCGCGGCGACGGGCGCAGGAACTTGGAGTCGTGCACCATGCGGATGAACTGCTTGAGCATCTGTTCGGTGACGGTGAAGTCGGCGATCACGCCATCCTTCATCGGACGGATCGCTTCGATATTGCCGGGAACCTTGCCCAGCATCTGTTTCGCTTCCTTGCCGACCGCCTGGATCGTCTTCTTGCCGTTCGGGCCACCTTCCTGGCGAATCGCGACGACCGACGGCTCATCCAGGACGATGCCCTGGCCGCGGACGTAGATCAGGGTATTCGCGGTACCCAGGTCGATCGCCAGATCGTTCGAAAATAACTGCGTAACAAAACCAAACATGTGTGTCCTGATGCGCATCCAAGTGCGCCTAAAGCGGACCCCGACCCAGAAGCGCACGGCGCTCTTGTCGGGATCCCAAACATTAATCGGGGTATCCTCGCCGCGATTGATGAATCCGCACCGCGGGCTTTCATGCGCGGGCCGCCTGCTTTCGGCGCCGGAGAACGCATTAGCCCGCCATTCTACCTTATAATTTGCCGTTTAAACGCTGAAAAACGGGTGGATTCACGCCTATATCAGCCTGCGAGATCGGCGGTATTAGAAAGCTTTTATCAGCTTTAGCAAGCCGTTGACCAAATTTCATTATTCGCACAACCATCTTTCAACGCGGCGCCGAGCCGCGCCTTAAGCCATGTCCCTGACTCTTTCAGACGTAAAACGGATCGCCAACCTGGCCCAGCTCGATATGGACGACGCTCATGCAGAGGTCGCCCTGAATGAACTGAACGGCATCTTCGCCCTGGCCGAGCAGATGCAGGCCGTCGATACCACCGGCGTCGAGCCGCTGGCCCAGCCGCTGTCCGCCATCCTTGCGCTGCCGCTGCGCCTGCGCGACGACGTGGTGACCGAAGAAGACCGCCGTGCCGATTACCAGGCGCCGGCACCGAAGACCCAGGACGGCCTGTACCTGGTGCCGAAAGTGATCGAATAAACCAAGCTGGGATCAAAGAATCATGCATAACAAGACTCTCTCGGAGCTGTCCAAGCTCCTGCATTCGAAACAGGTCTCGTCCACCGAGCTGACCCGGCACTACCTCGAGCGCATCGCCGCGAGCAAGCACAATGCCTTCCTGCACGTCGACGCCGATCTGTCCCTGGCCCAGGCCCAGGCTGCCGACGCGCGCTTCGCGGAAGGCTCGGCCGGCCCGCTGACCGGCATTCCGATCGCGCACAAGGACATTTTCGTCACCAAGGGCTGGCGCTCGACCGCCGCCTCGAAAATGCTGGGCAACTACGTCAGCCCCTTCGACGCGACCGTGGTCACGAAGTTCGGCGACGCCGGCATGGTCACCTTGGGCAAGCTGAACTGCGACGAATTCGCGATGGGCTCGGCCAACGAGAACTCGGCCTTCGGCGCGGTGCAGAATCCCTGGGATACGCTGGCCGTGCCGGGCGGCTCGTCGGGCGGTTCGGCCGCCGCGATCGCCGCGCGCCTGGCGCCGGCCGCGACCGGCACCGACACCGGCGGCTCGATCCGCCAGCCGGCCGCCTTCTGCGGCATCACCGGCATCAAGCCGACCTATGGCCGCGTGTCGCGCTTCGGCATGATCGCCTTCGCCTCCTCGCTCGACCAGGGCGGCCCGATGGCGCGCACCGCCGAGGACTGCGCCCTGCTGCTGAACGAGATGGTCGGCTTCGACGAGCGCGACTCGACCAGCCTCACGCCCGAGCAGGGCAATGCGCGCGAAGACTTCACCCGCGACCTGAACCAGCCGCTGACCGGCCTGCGCATCGGCGTGCCGAAGGAATACTTCGGCGAAGGCCTCGCCGCGGACGTCGAGAGCAGCGTTCGCGCCGCACTCGACGAATTCGTGAAACTGGGCGCGACCCTGGTCGAGATCTCGCTGCCGAAGACCTCGCTGTCGATCCCGGTCTACTACATCATCGCGCCGGCGGAAGCCTCGAGCAACCTGTCGCGCTTCGACGGCGTCCGCTACGGCTACCGCACGCCGGCGTACACCGACCTGCAGGACATGTACAAGAAGACGCGCGCGGAAGGCTTCGGCAAGGAAGTCCAGCGCCGCATCATGGTCGGCACCTACGTGCTGTGCCACGGCTACTACGACGCCTACTACGTGCAGGCGCAGAAGATCCGCCGCCTGATCGCGGACGACTTCCAGGCCGCCTTCAAGGACAAGTGCGACGTCATCATGGGCCCGGTGGCCCCGACCGTGGCCTGGGACCTGGGTTCGAAATCCAACGACCCGGTCGCCAACTACCTGGCCGACATCTTCACGCTGTCGACCAGCCTGGCCGGCCTGCCCGGCATGTCGATCCCGGTCGGTTTCGGCCAGGGCGAGAAAAACGCCAAGCGTCCGGTCGGCCTGCAAATCATCGGCAACTACTTCAGCGAAGCCAAGCTGCTGAACATCGCGCACCAATATCAACAGGCGACCGACTGGCACCAGCGAGCACCGGAAGGCATCTAAAGGCCGTGGGCACGGCGTGCCCACCCTACGTTATCGATGCCGTAGGGTGGGCTCCCCGAGCCCACGCGGAACCCGGCACTGAGACAAACAAGAGAGAACACTATGCAATGGGAAGTCGTCATCGGTCTTGAGAACCACGTCCAGCTCACGACCAATTCGAAAATCTTCAGCGGCAGCTCGATCCAGTTCGGCGCCGAGGCCAACACCCAGGCCAGCCCGGTCGACCTGGCGCTGCCGGGCGTGCTGCCGGTACTGAACCGCGGCGCCGTCGAGCGCGCGATCCGCTTCGGCCTGGCGGTCGGCGCGAAAATCGCCCCGCGCTCCGTCTTCGCGCGCAAGAACTACTTCTACCCCGACCTGCCGAAGGGCTACCAGATCAGCCAGTTCGAGGACCCGGTGGTCCAGGGCGGCACCGTCAGCTTCGCCTACGAGAAGGACGGCAAGATGGTCACCAAGACCGTCAACCTGACCCGGGCCCACCTCGAGGAAGACGCCGGCAAGTCGCTGCACGAGGACTATGCCGGCATGAGCGGCATCGACCTGAACCGCGCCGGCACGCCGCTGCTGGAGATCGTCTCCGAGCCGGAAATGCGCAGCGCGAACGAGGCGGTCGCCTACGCCAAGGCCCTGCACTCGCTGGTGATGTGGCTGGGCGTCTGCGACGGCAATATGCAGGAAGGCTCCTTCCGCTGCGACGTCAACGTCTCGGTGCGCCCGGTCGGCCAGAAGGAATTCGGCACCCGCTGCGAGATCAAGAACCTGAACTCCTTCCGCTTCATGGAAGAGGCGATCCACTACGAAGTGCGGCGCCAGATCGAACTGATCGAAGACGGCGGCCAGGTCGTGCAGGCGACCCGCCTGTGGGACCCGGACAAGAAGGAAACCCGCCAGATGCGCAGCAAGGAAGACGCGCAGGACTACCGCTACTTCCCGGACCCGGACCTGCCGCCGCTGGTGATCGCGCAGGACTGGATCGAGCGCGTGAAGGCCGACATGCCGGAACTGCCGGGCGCGATGCGCGACCGCTTCATCAAGGACTACGGCCTGCCCGAGTACGATGCGCTGATCCTGACCTCCTCGCAGGGCATGGCGAGCTATTACGAAGCCGTGGTGGCCAAGGCCGGCAAGGAGAACGCCAAGGCCGCCGCCAACTGGATGATGGGCGACGTCTCGTCGGCCCTGAACCGCGCCGACCTCGACATCGTCGACTCGCCGGTCGAGGCCTCGCAGCTCGCTTTGCTGCTGAAGCGCATTGCCGACGGCACGATCTCGAACAACGCCGCCAAGAAGGTGTTCGGCCTGATGTGGGAAGCAGGTTCGGACGACGAACATCTGGCCGATGCCATCATCGAGCGCGAAGGCCTGAAGCAGATCTCGGACACCGGCGCGATCGAGGCCATCGTCGACGAAGTCCTGGCCAGCAATGCGAAATCGGTCGAGCAGTACCGCGCCGGCAAGGAAGCGGCGATCAACGCGCTGATCGGCCAGTGCATGAAGGCGTCCAAGGGCAAGGCCAATCCGGCCCAGGTGACCGAGCTGCTGAAGAAGAAGCTGGCGGGCTGATCTTTCAGAAGTTTTGCCAATTGTAAAAAACCGGGGCTGGTCCCCGGTTTTTTATTTCGGAGTCTGCGCATCGATGACGCGGCAAGCCTGTGGGGGTGTCTGTCGACCTGATGTCACGGCTGGAAAACGGCCAGGGCAGTGTGCGCCCGGACAAGGCGCCGGTCATCCTCGATGGCCTCGGCCTGACATTTGACCGGCTAGCCGGGCCGTCACATTCAAGCTTGCGATAGCAAATCCAGCGCCTGCTTGCGCGCCGCCATCCGCAGCGAACGCCGCAAGCCCGCATCGTCGGTCGTCCGCGCCAGCACCATCCCGCCCACGCACAGCGACACGATGGCCTGGGCCCGCTGCTCGCCATCCGGCACCCCGGCCAGCGCCGCCGCATACACCGCGGTCAGGTTGCGGATCAGCTGCGTATAGGCCTTCTGCGGCGACAGCCCGGCGCGCGCGACGTCGCCCGGCAGCGCGTACAGCGGGCAGTGGTGGTCGGGGTTGTCGAACACCTCGTCGCTCAGGTAGACGTCGATCAGCATGCGCGCCAGCTGCGCCGGCTCGGGCGGCGGGCTGTTGCTGAAATCGGGCTTGAAGGGATTGCAGCTGCTGAAGCTGGCGACCGCTTCCGCATACAGCTCGTCCTTGCTGCCGAAGTGGTGATAGAAGCCGCCGCGCGTCAGGCCGGCCTCGAGCATCACGCGGTCGATCGATACCTGCTCGAAGCCGTGGCGGTTGAACAGCCTGCGCGCGGCGTGGACGATGCGCTCGCGGGTCTGGGCCTTGTGCTCGCTGCTGTAGGGCATGGCGTGTCTCCGAAATTATGTTCTTGAACATATTATGGTCTCACGTATTCTGCTCCCATCCCATGACAAGGAGGAGAGCAAATGATCACCCTGACCACTTTCCGCAGCGTGCCGCCGTTCGCCATCGGCTACGTGCGCGATTTGCGCGTGCGCTGGGCGCTGGAGGAAGCCGGCCTGCCTTACGCGCTGCGCGTGCTCGAATTCGAGGACGCGTCCACGCCCGCCTACCGCCGCGAACAGCCCTTCAGCCAGATTCCGGTACTGCAGGACGGCGGCCTGACCCTGTTCGAGACCGGCGCGATCCTGCTGCACCTGGGGCAGCAGCACCCTGTCCTGCTGCCGCGCGACGCGGACGAGCGGGCGCGGGTGACGGCGTGGATGTTCGCGGCGCTGAACTCGGTCGAGCCCTATGTCGGCAACCTCGTCAGCCTGGTGGTGTTTTCCGCCGGCGAAGCCTGGGCCGCGGGCGCCCGCCCATCGGCGGAAGCGATGGTGGACAAGCGCCTGCGCGACCTCGACGACTGGCTCGATGGACGGGAATGGCTGGCGGAGAGCTTCAGCGCGGCCGACATCCTGATGACGACCGTGCTGCGCCTGCTGGACGACATGGCGATGGTGGAGCGCTACGCGCGCGTGCGGGCCTACCGCGACCGCTGCATCGCCCGCCCGGCCTTCCAGAAGGCGCTGGCCGACCAGGTGGCGCACTTTACGCAGGCGCAGGCGCCTGCTGCTGCGGCGGCATGAATGCCGTCCGGCTCAGGGATGTCCAATGCGGGCCACGCGCATCATGCAGGCGTAGTCCGCCAGCGGCATGACGCCGAGGTCGCGCCGGTGAGTCTCGACCTCGCGCAGGTTTGCCTCGTCGGGCAGGCCGAAGTGCTCGCCTCCCATCTCTTCCGGCGAGAACTGGGTGCCGTAGCGCTGCGGCTTGCCTTGCGCTTTCAGGATGCGGTCGGTGAAGCGCGCCAGGTTATCCCCACTTAGCTCGCCGTCCGCAAAGCGCTGCTCCAGCACCGGCAGCAGCGATGCCTGGAACTGTGGATCGTCGTCCATGTGCTGCATCAGGAGCCAGGCGCGGTTCACGCCGACCTCGCCGACCTGGGCCGCGGTCGGGAATCCTTTACCGGCCACCAGCTCACGCAGCCAGCCCAGATTGCCCTGGTCCGACAGCAGGACCGCGCGCTTGCGCTGGAGATCCCTGGGCTTCGCCATCCAGGCCGTGCGGGCGTTCTGGTCGCGCGTGAAACGCTCGTCCAGTTCAGCGCGCAGGGCGGGATCGGTCAAGGTGCGTGCGGCATCGCGTCTCGCCATGGCGGCGTGCGAGTCTCCCGGATGGGATTGCATCCAGGCCGTCACGCCTGCGCAGGGATAAGGCGCCGCCGACTCCTGTCCGGCGGCACTGGCCGGGAATGCGAACACGGCGCACAGCAGCGCCGCAAGCATCGCCCGGCCGCAGCGGATCATGCCGTCACGCCGTACTGCGCGCGATAAGCCGCCACCGCATCCTTGTGCTCGGCCATGGAAGGATCGGCCGACAGGTAAGTGAACAGGTCGGACAGGTTGGCGATCGAGATCACCGGAATGCCGTAGTTCTGGCTGACTTCCTGCACCGCCGACAGCGGCGACAGCACGCCATCCTTGCCACCGCGCTCCATGCGGTCTAGGGCGATCAGCACGGCGCAGGGTTCGGCGCCGGCGGCGCGGATCATGGCCACCGATTCGCGCACCGAGGTGCCGGCCGAGATCACGTCGTCGATGATCACGACCTTGCCCTTGAGCTGGGCGCCGACGATGGTGCCGCCCTCGCCGTGGTCCTTGGCTTCCTTGCGGTTGTAGGCGAAGGCCGTGTCGCGGCCCTTCGCCGCCAGCGCCACCGCGGTGGCCGAGGCCAGGGTGATGCCCTTGTAGGCCGGGCCGAACAGCATGTCGAATTCGATGCCGGAATCGAGCAGGGTCTGGGCGTAGAACTGGGCCAGTTTGCCCAGCGTGGCGCCGTCGTGGAACAGGCCGGCGTTGAAGAAATACGGCGACTGGCGGCCGGCCTTGGTGACGAACTGGCCGAACTTCAATACTTCGGCCTCGACGGAAAACGCAATGAACTGCTGGCGCAGATTGTCCACGACTTACCCCTGATCTGTACGATAAAACCCGTATTTTAACCGGGGCTTACGCCGTGGCCTACGGGGCCGGCGCTCACCAGGCGCACCACCAGGTCGGGATTGACCGGCTTGACCAGGTGGTGTTCGAAGCCCGCCTGCCCGCTCCTGGCCTTGTCGGCCTCCTGGCCGTAGCCGGTCAGCGCGACCATGCGGCAGGGGTGGCCGTCCAGCAGCGCGCGCATGCGGCGCGCCAGCTCGTAGCCGTCGAGTACCGGCAGGCCGATGTCGAGCACCGCCAGGTCGGGACGGAAGCCGGGCACCGCGGCCAGCGCCCCGATCGGCTCGTGGAAGACCCGCACTTCGTGGCCGTGGGCGACCAGCAGCCGCGCCAGGGTGTCGGCGCCGTCGACGTTGTCGTCGACCAGCATGATGCGGCTGCGCCCGGCGGCCGCCGCCGGCGCCGGCGCCGGCAGGCTGGGCGCGGCGTCGGCGCCGGGCGTGCGCAGCGGCAGCAGGACCACGAACTCGCTGCCCTTGCCCTTCCCTTCGCTGCGCGCCTCGACCTTGCCGCCGTGGAGTTCGACGATGTTCTTGACCAGCGCCAGGCCGATGCCGAGGCCGCCCTCGGCGCGGTCGATGTTGCGCTTCCCCTGGAAGAACAGGTCGAACACCTGGGCGCGCAGTTCCGGCGTCATGCCGACGCCGTCGTCGGCCACGCCGATGCGCAGCCAGGGCTCGCCGTCCCCCGCATCCTCGCGCGCCGCCTTCAGGCGCACGTGGCCGCCCGGTTCGGTGTAGCGCGCCGCGTTCGTCAGCAGGTTCGAGACCACCTGCGCCAGCCGTACCGGATCGCCTTCCCAGAACAGGCCCGGTTCGATGTCGACCTCGAGGCGGTGGCGGCGCTTCTCCAGCAGCAGGCTGGCCATTTCGACCGCCTTGCTCAGCGGCTGGGCGATGTCGACGCGTTCGAACTTCAGGTCGATCTTGCCGCGCGTGACCTTCGAGATGTCCATCAGGTCGTCGACCAGGCGGACCAGGTGGCCGACCTGGCGCTCGATGATCTCGCGCTCGCGCAGCGCGGCCTCTTCGCCGCGCAGGCGCATCAGCTGCAGCGAGGTGACGATCGGCGAGAGCGGATTGCGCAGCTCGTGGCCGAGCATGGCCAGGAACTCGTCCTTGGCCTGGCTGGCGGCGGTCAGCTCGGCCAGCAGTTCGGCACGCTCGGCGTGGGCGCGTTCGATCTGCTGGCGGCTGCGCACGTGCTCGGTGACGTCCACCGCCACCAGGATCACGCCGCGCTCGTCGTCCTCGTTCAGCTCGTGCGGTTCGAGGCTGAACTTGAGGAAGCGTTCGCGCGGCTGGCCGTTGGCATCGATCAGGACGATCCGCATCTCTTCCGCGCGCACCATCTGTCGGCCGCGGTAGACCTGCTCCAGCAGGTGCAGCGGCTCGCTGTCGCGCAGTTCCGGGAAGGCTTCCAGGTAGGTCTTCCCTTCCAGCCCGCTGCGGCCGACCAGCTCCGTATAGCTGCGGTTGGCCAGGCGGAAGGTGAAGTCCGGTCCGGTCAGCAGGGCCGCGGCCACCGGCGCGTTGAGCAGCATGCGGTCGCGCTGGGCCAGCGCCAGGTCGCGCTCGCGCCTTTCGGTGGCGTCGCGCGTGAAGCAGCGCGTGTAGCGCAGCTCGCCATCTTCGAAGTGGCCGTTCGAGTGGATCAGCACATGCTTGACCGAGCCGTCCTTGCAGCGCAGGCGGGCCGGCTGGTCGTACAGGGTGTCGCCGCTCGACAGCCGGCACAGGATGTCGCCGATGACGGGCGCGTCGACGTGGAATTCGGCGATGTGGTGGCCGACGTATTCTTCCCAGCGGTAGCCGAGCATCTGCAGTTCGGCGCGGTTGGCCCACAGGATGGTGCCGTCGCCGCCGACCCGGTGCAGGCCCTCGGCCGCGTTCTCGACGAAATCCATGAGCTCGCGCTCGCTCTGGCGCAGGACGGCCTCGGTATCCTTGCGGCGCTCCACTTCGGCTTCCAGCATGCGCACTTTCTGCTCGAGCCTGAGCACCTTGGGATCGACATCGCCGCCGGCCGGCAGTTCCATCGCCACGTCGGCGCAGGCGTGATCGTGTGCGGCGCACACCTGCTGGAAGGCGTGCGCCAGCTTGTTCGACGGGAACAGGCTCCAGGGATAGCCGCAGAACAGCGCGAAATCGATCCGCTGCGCCAGGTCGTTCCACAGGCGCTCGAGTTCCAGTGCGGCGTCGTAGTCCCCGCGCGCGCACAGCAGCGCCACCATCTCGCCGAAGGCATGCAGGTGGGCGCCGCCGACGCAGGTATCGCGCACGAGGGTGCCAACCACCTCGTCGAAACGCCGGCGGTCCGGCCAGCCGTCGACCATGAAGCTTGCCAGCGTCGCCTCCGCATCCAGCCAGGCGAGCTGGCCGGGCTGCGGCATGGCGCGGCCTTGCGCGAGCGCGCGGGCATCCAGGCGCCGCCGCAGCGCCTCGCAATGGTCGGCAGTGGCGATCACGATGCCCTTGCCGTTGGCGGCCAGGGCCTGGTCGACGAAAGCCGCGACTTCGTCGAGCAGCATGTCGTCGTTGTCATAGAAACGGACGAAATGCCTGTTTTCTCCGTGTTTCCCGGACAGAATATCGTCGGTCTTGATCAGCACGTAAGCTCCTGTGCATGCATGAAAAGCGGCCGCGGAACGCGGACTCTACCGTAAAGTTTAACACGTTGAAACAACGGACTTAACAATTACGGCGCCAATCGTAGTCATCCATGCACAGTAAACAAAGATGCTCCCCGGCGGGCAAACACCGGCAGTATGTTGACGCAGATCAAAACACGTTACACTCTCCACCTTGAACTTCCGCCTGTCTTTTTCTTTTTGACCCATGCCAAGAATTATCTCCGCGAACCTGAACGGTATCCGCTCCGCCCACAAGAAAGGCTTCTTCAACTGGCTCGCTGGCCAGGACGCCGACTTCATCTGCGTGCAGGAATTGAAAGCCCAGCAAGCCGACATGACCGAGGAATTCCTTGCGCCGCACGGCTACCACGGCCATTTCCACTACGCCGAGAAAAAGGGGTATTCCGGTACCGGCGTCTACAGCCGCGTGAAGCCGGATGCCGTCAGGATCGGCTTCGGCTGCGTCGAGTTCGACAATGAAGGCCGCTACACCCGCTGCGACGTCGGCGGCCTGACCGTGATCTCGGTCTACTGCCCGTCCGGCTCGTCCTCGCCCGAGCGCCAGGAAGCCAAGTTCCGCTTCATGGAGGTGTTCCTGCCGCACCTGCAGGAACTGAAAGCCGAGGGCCGCGAGGTCGTCATCTGCGGCGACTGGAACATCGCGCACAAGGAAATCGATCTCAAGAACTGGAAGGGCAATATGAAGAATTCCGGCTTCCTGCCGGAAGAGCGTGCCTGGATGACCCGCATCTTCGACGAAGTCGGCCTGGTGGACGTGCACCGCGTGGTGGCGCCGGAAGCCGTCGATTACACCTGGTGGAGCAACCGCGGCCAGGCCTACGCGAACAACGTGGGCTGGCGCATCGACTACCACGTCGCCACCCCGGGCATCGCGGCCAAGGCCCATGCCGTCTCGATCTACAAGGACGAGCGCTTCTCGGACCACGCGCCCCTGATCATCGACTACGCGCTGTAATCCTCCGGCCACGCCAGCATGCGTTCGCTGGCGAAGCTGCGCGTCGCGCCCGTGAGCGGATCCTCGAAGGCGATGCTGCGCGCCAGCAGCTGCAGGGGAGCCGAGAAATCGTCGCCCTTGCAGGGCAGCGCCACCGGATAGAAGGCGTCGTTCAGGATCGGCACGCCCAGCGAGGCCATGTGCAGGCGCAGCTGGTGCTTGCGGCCGGTATGCGGATGCAGGCGGTAGCGCGCCAGCGCGCCGCGGCGCTCGATCAGCTCGACCACGGTCTCCGAATTCGGTTCGCCCGCCTCTTCCTTCATCACGAAGAATTTTTCGCCGTCGACCATGCGGCTGCGGTAGGTGAAGGGGAATTCCCGTCCCTCCAGCATCGGCGCCAGCGCCTCGTAGGTCTTGCGGATCGCGCGCTTCTGGAACATCGACTGGTAGGTGCCGCGGGTCTCGATATTGTGCGAGAAGATCACGACGCCGGCCGTCTCGCGGTCGAGCCGGTGAATCGGCGTCAGGTGCGGCAGCCCCAGGCTGCGTTTCAGGCGCACCAGCAGGGTCTCGCGCAGGAAGCGCCCGGTCGGGATCATCGGCAGGAAGTGCGGCTTGTCGACCACCAGCAGGTGCTCGTCCCGGAACAGGATCGTCTCGTCGAAGGGAATCGGCGTCTCTTCCTCGAGCTCGCGGTAATACCAGATGCGCATGCCCTGGCGCACATGGCTGTCGGCGTCGAGGCGCTCGCCCCTGGCGTCGGCCACGTCGCCGCGCGCCAGCCGCTCGGCCCAGGGCGGGCCGGCAACCTCGGGGAAGCGTTCGTTCAGGAAGGCCAGCATGCCGCCGGGGCGGGTTTCCGTGATCCACAGGTAGCTGGGGGCGACGCCGTCGCGCACCGGCAGCGGCACATAAGCGTTGGCTTCGGCCTGGTGGCCCTTCCTGACGAACCTTGCCATGATCTCCTAGCGGACGGCGACGTTGGAACGGTAAGGCGGCAGGCGGTCGACCGACGTGCCCTTGGTGCGCGCGTACAGCGGCAGCAGCACGTTCATGTGATCCTGGATCTGCTGGATGCGGTTGGCGCCGCCCGGGTGGGTGGACAGCAGGTCGATCGTCGCGCCGCTCTGGTCCAGCGCCGCCATCTTGTTCCACAGGGAGATGCCGGCGCGCGGATCGTAGCCGGCGCGGGCCGCGATATCCAGGCCGACCAGGTCGGCTTCGCGCTCTTCGTCGCGCGAGAATTTCAGCACGACCAGCTGGCCCGCGGTGTTGGCCAGGCCGCGCACGTCGTAGCCCGACCAGGCCGAAAACAGCGCCCCGAGCGCGGACGTGGCCAGGCCCGTGGTGGCCGACTTGGCCTGGCGGTCGCGCCCGTGCTCGCGCAGGGCGTGGGCGATCTCGTGGCCCATCACGGCGGCGATTTCGTCATCCGTGAGCTTGAGCTTGTCGATGATGCCGGTGAAGAAGGCGATCCGGCCGCCCGGCATGCAGAAGGCGTTCACCTGGTCCGATTTCAGCAGGTTGACCTGCCATTTCCACTGCTGGGCATCCTGGTTCCAGCGCGTGGTATGCGGGATGATGCGCTCGGCGATGGCGCGCAGGCGCTTGACCTGCGGGTCGCCGGGCGGCACCAGCACGCCCTTCTGCTGGGCCTGGCCCAGCAGCGCCGTGTATTGCTGGGCGGCCTGCTGGTCCATCGCGCCTTCCGGCGCCAGCACGTCGCGCAGGACGCCGCCTTTCAGCGGCTTGACCGCGATACCGTCCTGCACCACCTGGCCCTGCTGCCCACGATCCTGGGCCGGCGCCGCCTGCACGATGCCGGCCAGGGCCAGCACGGCCACTGCTTGCTTGAACTTGGTCATGGTCGTCTCCGATGTGGGATGCCTGTCAATACGCCGCATCATACACAAGCATATGAAAGCACACTGTTAGGTAACGACCAGATCCTTCTTGCGCAGGCGGAAAACCGCCAGGCTGCCGCGCAGGTTCGGCAGGAAGGACACTACCTGCCCTTCGGCCAGCGCCACGTACTCCAGCACTTCCAGCCCGCATTTCTCGGCCAGGTCCTTGAAGTCGTAGATCGTGGCGTAGCGCACGTTGGGGGTGTCGAACCACTGGTAAGGCAGGGAGCGCGACAGCGGCATGCGGCCCTTCAGCAGCGCCATCCGGTGCGGCCAGTAGGCGAAGTTCGGGAAGGACACGATGGCTTCCTTGCCGACGCGGACGATGTCGCGCAGGCGCGCCTCGACGTGCTGCATCATCTGCAGCGAGGACAGGCACAGCACCATGTCGAAGGTATCGTCGCCGAACAGGTCCAGGCCCTGCTCCATGTCGTGCTGGATGACGTTGATACCGCGCTTGGTACTCTCCAGCACCTTGTCGTCGGCGATCTCGACGCCGTAGCCGGTGCAGCGCTTGCCGCGCTCCAGGTAGCGCAGCATGGCGCCGTCGCCGCAGCCGACGTCCAGTACGTGCGAGCCGGACCGGACCCAGTGGGTGATGAAGGCCAGGTCGGGGCGCAGGGTGTTCAGGTCTTCGAATTTCATGCGGCTTCCCCAGCAGTGCTTTCTTCCCAGATCCGGTCGTAGTAGGCGCGCACGATGTTCATGTAGCGCGGGTCCTCGAGCAGGAAGGCGTCGTGGCCGTGCGGGGCGTCGATCTCGGCGTAGCTGACCTTGCGGCGGTTCGCCAGCAGGGCCTCGACGATCTCGCGGCTGCGTTCGGGCGAGAAGCGCCAGTCGGTGGTGAAGGACGCGATCAGGTACTTGGCCTTGGTGTTCGCCAGCGCCTTGGCCAGGTTGCCGCCGTGCTCGCGCGCGGGATCGAAGTAGTCGAGCGCCTTGGTGATGAGCAGGTAAGTGTTGGCGTCGAAGTATTCCGAGAACTTGTCGCCCTGGTAGCGCAGGTAGGACTCGATCTCGAAGTCGACGCCGAAGTCGAATTTGTACTCGTCGGTCTCGGCGGCGTTGCGCAGCTTGCGGCCGAATTTCTCCGCCATGTCGTCGTTCGACAGGTAGGTGATGTGGCCCACCATGCGCGCCACCTTCAGGCCGTTCTTCGGCACCACGCCGTGTTCGTAGAAATCGCCGCCGCGGTAGTCCGGATCGGACAGGATGGCGGTGCGGGCGACGTCGTTGAAGGCGATGTTCTGGGCCGACAGCTTGGGCGTCGAGGCGATCACGATGCAGTGGCGCAGGCGCTCGGGGAACATGATGCTCCAGGCCAGCGCCTGCATGCCGCCCAGCGAACCGCCCATCACGGCGGCGAACCGTTCGATGCCGAGGCGGTCGGCCAGGCGCGCCTGGGCCGCGACCCAGTCTTCCACCGTCACCAGCGGGAACGCGGCGCCATAGGGCTTGCCGGTGGCCGGATTGTCGTGCATCGGGCCGGTCGAGCCGAAGCAGGAGCCGAGGTTGTTGACGCCGATGACGAAGAAGCGGTCGGTGTCGACCGGCTTGCCCGGGCCCACCATGTTGTCCCACCAGCCGGCGCTCTTCGGCTCGTTCGCGTAGTGGCCCGCCACGTGGTGGGAGGCGTTCAGCGCGTGGCAGATCAGCACCGCGTTGGACTTGTCCGCGTTCAGGGTGCCGTAGGTTTCATACATCAGCGTGTAGTCGCCGATGGAGGCGCCGCTTTGCAGGCGCAGCGGTTCGGCGAAGTGCATCGCCTGGGGTGAGACTATTCCAATCGATCCCATGAGCTTCTTGGTTACAGGGTTTGCAGCTGCTCGACGGCCTCGGCGATCGCCGCCGGTTCCATCGCGCGCAGGATGCGGCGGGTGCGTGGGCCCAGCAGGGCCAGGTCGCTGGACAGGATCTCCTGCTTGACCGCCAGCAGCTGGGCCGGATGCATGGAGAATTCGCGCAGGCCCATGCCGAGCAGCAGGCGGGTGAGCTTGATGTCGCCCGCCATCTCGCCGCATACGGCAACGTCGATGCCCGCCTTGCGGCCGGCCTCGATGGTCATCGCGATCAGGTGCAGCACCGCCGGGTGGAGCGGATTGTACAGGTGCGCCACTTCGTAGTCGACGCGGTCGATCGCCAGCGTGTACTGGATCAGGTCATTCGTACCGATCGACAGGAAATCCATGCGCTTGACGAACATCGGCAGCGCCAGCGCGGCGGCCGGGATCTCGATCATGGCGCCGACCTCGATGCCGTCGTCGAACTTGATGTTCTGCTCGCGCAGCTGCTGCTTGGCCTGCTCGATCATGCTGAGCGACTGGTCGATCTCGAAGGCATGCGCCAGCATCGGGATCAGGATCCGCACCTTGCCAAAGGCGGAGGCGCGCAGGATCGCGCGCAGCTGGGTCAGGAACAGCTGCGGCTCGGCCAGGCAGTAGCGGATCGCGCGCAGGCCGAGGGCCGGGTTCAGCGCGGTGTGCTCGCTGGGGTCGAGCGGCTTGTCGGCGCCGACGTCGAGGGTACGGATCGTGACCGGGCGGCCCTTCATCGCCAGCACCGCCTTGCGGTACTGCTCGAACTGCTCGTCCTCGCCCGGCACCCGCAGGGCGTGGGCGCCGCGTCCCATGAACAGGAATTCGGAGCGGAACAGGCCGACCCCGGCCGCGCCCGCCTCCAGCGCCGGCCCGCAGTCGTCCGGCAGCTCGATGTTCGCCAGCAGCGTGACCGGGGTGCCGTCCTTCGTGATCGCCGGCGTCTTCTTCAGCTTCAGCAGGCGCTTGCGGGCCTTCAGCAGCGCGGCCTGGCGCCCGCGGTACTGCTCCATCACCAGCGCGCTCGGGTTGCAGATCACGACGCCGGCATCGCCGTCGACGATCACCCAGTCGTCCTGCTCGACCAGGCGCGAGGCCTGGCTCATGCCGACCGCCGCCGGGATGTCCAGGCTGCGCGCGACGATCGCGGTGTGCGAGTTCTGGCCGCCGACGTCGGTGACGAAGCCGACGAAGGAACGGTCGCGGAAGGCCAGCATGTCGGCCGGCGAGATGTCGTGGGCGACCACGATCATCTGCGGCTGGAATTCGTCCTCGCCGGCCGGCTTGGCCGGCGGCACGTCCAGCGCGGTGCCCATCAGGACCTTCAGCACGCGCTCGGCGACCTGCTGGATGTCC
The DNA here is from genome assembly GCF_056399645.1 of Massilia sp. 01N417. Classification (NCBI taxonomy): domain Bacteria; kingdom Pseudomonadati; phylum Pseudomonadota; class Betaproteobacteria; order Burkholderiales; family Oxalobacteraceae; genus Massilia; species Massilia sp. 01N417. Next base: position 17,464 of record NZ_JBFTRS010000037.1, read on the forward strand.
TGCTTGCGTTCGCGGAGGTACTCGTCCTCGATCTCGTCGAACTGCGCCGACAGCTCGTCGATCTGGGTCACCAGCGCCCATTCGGCGTTGTAGTGGCGGGTGCGGATGATGTCGAGCGGGGCTTCGGAGATCATCGGGTCCGACAGGATCAGCACGTGGACGTCGATGAAGGCGCCCAGCTCGGTCGGGGCGTCCTTCGGCAGTTCGGTCCACAGCTCCTGCAGGTTGCGGTGCACCTCGGCGATCGCGTCCTGCAGGCGCTTGACCTCGGCCTCGACCTGCTCTTCCGGCACCAGGTAGTGCTTGACGTCCAGCGCCGCCGGCGTGAGCAGGTGCGCGCGTCCGATCGAGATCCCGCGCGAAACCGGTATGCCGTGCAGTGTGAACGATGCCATCGATATTCCTGGAGGGAAGCGGCCGCCTCGGGTATCCCGCATTACTCGCCTTCGCCGAACTTGTCGTTGATCAGTGCCGTCAGCGCGGCGATGCAATCCTGTTCGTCCGGGCCGTCGGCTTCCAGCGTCACCTTGGCGCCCTTGCCGGCGGCCAGCATCATCACGCCCATGATGGACTTGGCGTTGATGCGGCGCGCGTTACGGGTGAGCCAGACATCGCTCTTGTACTTCGCGGCCAGTTGGGTGAATTTGGCGGAGGCGCGGGCATGCAGGCCCAGTTTGTTGATGATCTCGAGTTCCTGTTGAATCATGTTCTCGTTTTAGTAAGAATTCAGCTACCTACACGGATCCGGTTGTCGACCCTGACCGCGCCGTTCTGGGCACCCGCCAGCGCCATCTCGACAACGACGTCGAGCGTGTCGCGGCGATAGGTGATGGCGCGCAGCAGCATCGGCAGGCTGATGCCGGCGATGACTTCGACGCGGCCCGCCTCGGCCAGCGCGTTACAGCAATTGGACGGCGTACCGCCCTTGATATCGGTGATGACCAGCACGCCGTCGCCTTCGTCGAGGCGAAGGATGGCTTCGTGCGCAAGGCGGTTGACCTCGTTCGTATCCTGGTCCGCGGTCACGTCGATCGCTTCGAAGCGTTCGGTCGGGCCGCGGAACACGTGCGCGACCGCCGCGATGAATGCCTGGCCCAGCGGAGCGTGGGTCATCAGCAGAATGCCTACCATGTCATTTCCTGTCAGCTGCCCGCTCGACGGCATCGATGAACATCGCCGCCACGTCGAAGCCGGTCTGGTCATGGATCTCCTGGAAACAGGTGGGGCTGGTGACATTCACCTCGGTCAGGAAATCGCCGATCACATCCAATCCTACCAGCAACAGGCCACGCTCGGCCAGTGTGGGGCCGAGGGCTTCGGCGATCTCGCGCTCGCGCGCCGAGATCGGCTGGGCCACGCCGACGCCGCCGGCGGCCAGGTTGCCGCGCACTTCGCCGCCCTGCGGGATGCGCGCCAGCACGAAGGGCACCGGCTTGCCGTCGATGACCAGCACCCGCTTGTCGCCCTTGACGATGGCCGGGATGTACTTCTGGGCCATGATGGTGCGGGCGCCGTTCTCGGTCAGGGTCTCGATGATGGAACCGAGGTTCAGGCCGTCGTCCTTGACGCGGAAGATGCCGGCGCCGCCCATGCCGTCGAGCGGCTTGAAGATCACGTCGCCGTGCTCGGCGTGGAAGGCGCGCAGGCGGGTGCTCGAGGACGACACCAGGGTCGGCGAGGTGAACCCGCTGAACTGGGCGATGGTCAGCTTCTCGTTGTGGGCGCGGATCGCCGAGGGCTTGTTGAACACGCGCGCGCCCTGGCGCTCGGCCAGCTCCAGCAGGTAGGTGCCGTACACGTATTCCATGTCGAAGGGCGGATCCTTGCGCTGGATGACGGCGTCGAACTCGGACAGGCGCACGGTATCCGCCTCGCCCGCTTCGTACCACTCGTCGGGGTCGCCGGTCATGGTGATCTCGACCACGTCGGCCGTCACCACGCCCTGCTCCAGCACCATGTGGCGCTGCTCGAAGGCGTAGATCTGGTGGCCGCGGCGCGCCGCCTCCCGCATCATCGCAAAGGTCGAGTCCTTGTAAATCTTGAATCCGGACAGCGGGTCGGCGAGAAAAGCGATTTTCATGTTGGTTCCAGTCGGGACAATGCTTCGATTTTAGCCGGAAACGCGGATTCTCGCGGAAAGCCGGCCAGCGGCGCCGGCCTTGCCCGTCGGACCACTTCCCATTGGCAAAAAAGCATTTATTCGGGTGGCATTTGCGGGCTCTCAAGCGTGTGCGCAGATGGCTTGCGGATGATGGGCGGCCAGGAGGTAAACGATGAGCAACCAGGCCGGGCAGGAACGCATCAACCAGCTCTATCGCCAGTGGCAGGACAGCGCCGCGCCGGCGAGCCATGACTGGCACCGGCCGGACATCGTGAGCGAGGCGGCGGCGCGCGTGCGCGTGCTGGCGCGGCTGCTGGCATCCACGGTGGGAAAGGATCTGTCGGCGTTGCGCGTGCTCGACGTCGGCTGCGGCAACGGCGGCTTCCTGCGCCAGCTGATCGAATGGGGCGCCTCGCCCGCCCACCTGGCCGGCACCGGACTGCAGCAGGAGCGCCTCGAGCACGCCCGCCTGCACACGGCGCCCGGCGTGCGCTGGCACCTGGGGCGCCTGGACGCCTTCCCGGACAACAGCGTCGACCTGGTCAGCGCCCAGGCCGTGTTCTCGGCCATTCCCGACGAAGACCAGCGGCGCGAGCTGGCCGCGGAGATGTGGCGGGTCCTGAAACCGGGCGGCTGGACCATGATCCTCGACGTCCGCTACGGCAGCCCGCGCAAGCCGGGCGTGCGCAAGGTCAGCGATGTCGAACTGCTGCGCTTCTGGCCCACCGACGAGCGGCTGTACCGCACCCTGATCCTGGCCTCGCCGCTGAACCGGATGATGTCGCGCCTGCCCTGGCTGGTGCCGGAACTGCTGGGCGCAATGCTGCCGCTATTGCGCTCGCACTTTGTCTACATGGCAAAGAAAGACGTTCCGGAGGTCCGGAAACGGATCAATAAATCTCCGGATCCGGATCGGTCCGTTCCAGCTCCAGCGACGCCGCCAGCAGCGCCAGGCGCGCCACCACGCCGTACACGTAGAAGCGGTTCGGGGCCGCCGTGCCCGGCTTGGCCTTGAGGTCCGGCACCGCATGCTGCTGGGAGAACGCCAGCGGCACGTATTGCGAACCCGGCGCGTTCAGGTTCTGGTCGATGCCGCGCTCGGCGTGGATGCGGTAGAAGCCGCCCACCACGTAGCGGTCGATCATGTACACGACCGGCTCGGCCACCGCGTCGTTGATCGATTCGAAGGTCGGCACGCCTTCCTGGATCAGCACGTCGGTGACGGTGACGCCGTCCTTGATGACCGACATCTTGTTGCGCTGCTTGCGGTTCAGGTCCTTCACCTCGGAGGCATCCTTGACGGTCATGATGCCCATGCCGTAGGTGCCGGCGTCCGGCTTGACGATGACGAAGGGCTTCTGGTCCTTCATCCCGTATTCCTTGTACTTCTTCTTGATCTTCGACAGCAGGGCCGAGACATTATCGGCCAGGCATTCCATGCCCACGTCTTCCTGGAAGTTCACCTCGCCGCACTTGCTGTGCAGCGGGTTCACCAGCCAGGGGTCGATGTCGATCAGCTTGCCGAACTTCTTGGCCACTTCGTCGAAGGCCTTGAAGTGGTTGCTCTTGCGGCGCATCGCCCAGCCGGCGTGCAGCGGCGGCAGCAGCGATTGCTCGTGGATGTTCTCCAGGATGCTGGGGATGCCGCTCGATAAGTCGTTGTTCAGCAGGATGGTGCAGGGATCGAAATCGGCCAGGCCGACGCGGCGGCCGTTGGGCGAGCGCACCAGGGGCTCGACGACCAGCATATTCCCGTCGGGCAGCGCCAGCGGGGTCGGCTGGGTCACTTCCGGCGACAGCGAACCGAGGCGCACGTGCAGGCCGGTCTGGCGGAAGATCTGCATCAGGCGCTGCACGTTCTGCAGGTAGAAGGGGTTGCGGGTATGGCTTTCCGGAATCAGGAGCAGGTTGCGCGCGTCCGGACAATACTTGTCGATCGCGGCCATGGCGGCCTGCACCGTCAGCGGCAGCATCTCGGTCGACAGGTTGTTGAAGCCGCCCGGGAACAGGTTGGTATCCACCGGCGCCAGCTTGTAGCCCGCGTTGCGCAGGTCCACCGAGCAATAGAACGGCGGCGTATGCTCCTGCCACTCGAGGCGGAACCAGCGCTCGATGGCGGGGGTGGCTTCGAGGATCTTCTTTTCCAGGTCCAGCAGGGGACCGTTGAGGGCTGTGGCAAGGTGGGGAACCATGGTGACGTCCTTGGGGCTTCTTAGCGATGTGGGAAATGCAACATGAGGGCGCGTGCACCCTTTTTAAAGACCAATTATCCCATCGGAAATAAAAAAAGCGCCCCGCAGGGCGCTTTTGGCGACACGGGGCCTGATCAGGAATGATAAGCCGATTCGCCGTGGCTGGTAATATCCAGGCCCTCGCGTTCCTGGTCTTCCGGCACCCGCAGGCCGATCACGATGTCGACCAGCTTATAGGCGACCAGGGATACCACCGCCGACCACAGGATGGTGGTGCCGACCGCCTCGAGCTGCACCAGCACCTGGCCGGCGATCGAGTACGGATCGGCCGACATCTTGTTGGTGGTGTAGTCGAAGATGCCCTGCCCGCCCAGCTGCGGCGCGGCGAACACGCCGGTCAGCAGCGCGCCCAGGATGCCGCCCACGCCGTGCACGCCGAACACGTCGAGCGAGTCGTCGGCGCCGATCATGCGCTTCAGGCCGTTCACACCCCACAGGCAGACCACGCCCGCCACCAGGCCGATGACCAGCGCGCCCATCGGACCGACGAAGCCGCAGGCCGGGGTGATGGCGACCAGGCCGGCCACCGCGCCCGAGGCGGCGCCCAGCATCGACGGCTTGCCCTTGGTGAACCATTCGCCGAGCACCCAGGAGACGGTAGCGGCAGCGGTCGCCAGCAGGGTGTTGACGAAGGCCAGCGCGGCGACGTCGCCCGCTTCCAGCGCCGAGCCGGCGTTGAAGCCGAACCAGCCCACCCACAGCAGCGACGCGCCGATCATGGTCATGGTCAGCGAGTGCGGGGCCATGTGCTCGCGGCCGTAGCCGATGCGCTTGCCGATCATGATGGCGCCGACCAGGCCGGCGACGGCGGCATTGATGTGCACCACGGTGCCGCCGGCGAAATCGAGGGCGCCCTTCTGCCACAGCCAGCCGCCCTTCGCGGTTTCGGCTGCCAGCGAAGCACTGGTGATGGCGTCCGGACCGGTCCAGAACCAGACCATGTGGGCCACCGGCAGGTAGCCGAAGGTGAACCACAGCACCACGAAAGCCAGCACGGCCGCGAAGCGCGCGCGCTCGGCAAAGGCGCCGACGATCAGGCCGCAGGTGATGGCGGCGAAGGTGCCCTGGAAGGCGACGTAGATGAACTCGGGGATCACCACGCCCTTGCTGAAGGTGGCGGCGGTCGAGAAGCTCGCCTTGGCCGGATCCCAGATGCCTTTCAGGAATGCGCGGTCGAGACCGCCGATGAAGGCATTGTTCTCGGTGAAGGCCAGCGAGTAGCCGTACAGGCACCACAGCACGATGATGACGGAGAAGATCATGAAGACCTGCATCAGCACGGACAGCATGTTCTTCGAGCGCACCAGGCCGCCGTAGAACAGGGCCAGGCCGGGGATCGTCATCATGATCACCAGCAGGGTGGCGACGAACATCCAGGCGGTGTCGCCCTTCTGCGGCGTGGGTGCGGCGGCGGGAGCGGCGGCGCTTGCCGGCGCGGCGGTCGCTGCTGCCGCGGCGGGAGCGGCGGGGGC
>NZ_JBFTRS010000038.1:0-18816 GCF_056399645.1 Massilia sp. 01N417
GCGCAACGGGCCGCCGGCGGCGACGCCCGGCGCGCCAGCGGCGACATCGCCATCGCCTCCAGCACGTCGGTCGCGGTGTCGACCAGCTTGGCGCCTTCGCGGATCAGGAGGTGACAACCCTTGGCCAGCGCGGCATGGATCGAGCCCGGGACCGCGAACACGTCCCTGCCCTGCTCGGCCGCCTGGCGCGCCGTGATGAGCGAGCCGGACTGCGCCGCCGCCTCGACCACCAGCACCCCGGCCCCCAGCCCGCTGATGATCCGGTTGCGCTTCGGGAAATTGCCGGGCAACGGCGGGGTGCCGACCGGGTATTCGCTGACGATGCAGCCTTCCACCCCGATGCGTTCGCACAGGGCGCGGTTGCGCGCCGGATAGATCAGGTCCGGTCCGGTACCGATCACGGCGACGGTCGAGCCGGGTCCCTTCAGCGCGCCCTCGTGGGCCGCGGCATCGATCCCCAGCGCCAGGCCCGACACGATGCACAGGCCGGCGCCGGACAGGCTCGCGGCAAAGGCCAGCGCGTTCGCCTTGCCCTGGGCGCTGGCGTTGCGGCTGCCGACCACCGCCAGCATGGGCGATGCCAGCAATTCCACACGCCCTTTTATATAGAGCAGCAAAGGCGGATCGGGAATATGGGCCAGCAGTTCCGGATAGCCGGGTTCGCCCAGCGCCAGCACCCGGTGGCCGGGCAGCTCGCGCCAGCGCAGCGTGGCCTCGACCAGGCGTTCGAGCTCGGCCGGCGCGGGCGCCAGCAGCGCCCTTGCCTGGGCCGGGCTCACATGCGCCGCCAAGGCCGCCTGGCCTGCAGCGAACACGGCGTCGATGCTGCCGAAGGCGTCGATCAGCTTGAGGCCGGTACGCGGGCCGATGCCGCTCGCGCGCTCCAGGCGCAGCCAGGCCGCCAGCCTGGCGTCGCTCATGGGCAGCGCCAGAAACGCGACGGCCGCTGGATCGTCTGCAGCGGCCGTCTTGTATGCGGGGTGGAAGTCCGTGTCCTGCACGGCGGAATTACTCCGGTGATTTCGCCACGTCGCCTATTTCCACCGGCAACGTCACTTGCATGACCAGTCCATACGCGACATGGCCGAACACCCGGAAAATGAACAGTTCGCCATACTGCTCGTCCGGCATCCTCAAGCTCGACTTGCCGAAGCCGAGGAAGCCTTTGCTGCCGCCCGGGTCCTGGATCGTCTTCCCGAGATGATAGAGCTGCAGCACGGAGCCGACATCGAGTCCGTCAAGCGCGCCCCGGTTGACAGTCACGACCTGGTTCTGCGACGCGTAATTCGATTCGTTGGCCATCGACATGATGCGCGCCGTGACCGGCCGCTCCGGCGCGTGCGGCACGTAGTTGCGCATCGGGACGGCCGGGGTCGGCAGCAGGCGGTCGCCGACGCCCATTTCCTGCACCGAACTGGTGACCGTAAAGGTATGCACGTCCACGCCCGGCGCGGCTTCCTTCACCAGCCTGGCCGAGCCGACATAGGCGGCTTCGTGGGCGACGACCTTGCCGGTATCGGGGTCGACCAACTCCTTGCCGGGACGGAAGACCTGGAAATTGCGGGCGCCGTTCAGGGGGCCGCGCACATAGATGCGGTCGCCTTCGGCCAGGTAGACCCGGGTTTCCGGGGTGGCGGCGATGCGCGGCGCGGCATCCAGTTCGCGCGGCTCGACCACCAGCGGCTGGGTCAGGAAGGGCTCGATCGCGCTCGAGGGGATCGAGGAGATGGCGTCGCGCGCCATTTCCTCGGTGCGGATCTGCGGCGACAGCTTCGTCACCGGCGGCAGGCCGGCGTCGGCGCCGGCGCTCGCCGCGCCCGGCTTGCTGAGCGTCAGGCGGCCGTGGGCGCGGTCGAAATAGATGATCTGGCCGGGGTAGATCCAGTGCGGGTTGCGGATCTCGTCGCGGTTCATGCCCCAGACCTGGGGCCAGCACCAGGGATGCTCGAGAAACTTGCCAGAAATATCCCAAAGCGTATCGCGCTTGACGACCACGTGCTGGTCGGGCGCGTTCGGGCGGAAGCTGCAGTGGGGGCCGGCGGCGGGAGCGGCCTGGGCCGGCATGGCCAGAACGGCAGATGCAAGAGCGGCGGCGGCGCTGCGGACCGTGAGCGATCGGACGACGCCTGTGCTAAAATTTTTCATCAAAGAGTCCGTAAAGTGCGGCTAAAACACAGATAAGTTCCAGGCAATCGACTCGCTGACCGCACGCCGGATCAAAGCTTGTTGTACCGAAGGGTTGCCGAACTGAATCAAATTCTGCCCACAAATCCCTGAACTAGCAAGACAACCGCGTCCTGCCACAGGCGCGGCGTGTTGCTTTTGTGTCTGTGCGGAAACAATTGTACAGGCTTGAACCGGCGTGACGGACACCCCATCTACGCATTACGACAGAATAAACAGAGTTAATAGAGAGCCATGGCCTTACTGAACATCCTTCGCTATCCCGACCCGCGCCTGCACAAAGTGGCCAAACCGGTCACCGAATTCGACGAGCGCCTGCACAAGCTGGTCGAGGACATGGCCGAGACCATGTATGACGCTCCCGGCGTGGGCCTGGCTGCGACCCAGGTCGACGTGCACGAGCGCGTGATCGTGATCGACGTCACCGAAACCCACGACCAGCTGCTGGTGTTCGTCAACCCGGAAATCACCTGGTCGAGCCCGGAAAAGCAGGTCTACGACGAAGGCTGCCTGTCGGTGCCCGGCATCTACGACGGCGTCGAGCGTCCGGCGCGCGTGAAGGTGAAGGCCGTCGACCAGCACAACAAGCCTTTCGAGATGGAATGCGACGGCCTGCTGGCGGTGTGCGTCCAGCACGAGATGGACCACCTGATGGGCAAGGTCTTCGTCGAATACCTGTCGCCGCTCAAGCGCAACCGCATCAAGACCAAGCTGATCAAGGAAGAGCGCGCCCACCAGAACAGCGGTCCGAAGGCCGCCGGCCGCCGTTGATGGCGGCTCGCATGAAGCTCGTCTTTGCCGGCACGCCGGAATTCGCCGCCGTAGCCCTGCGCGCCCTGATCGACGCCGGTTTCGAGATTCCCCTGGTGCTGACCCAGCCGGACCGTCCGGCCGGGCGCGGCATGCAGCTGCAGGCGTCCGCCGTCAAGCAGGTGGCGCTGGCCCACGGCATCGAGGTGCTGCAGCCGCTCTCTTTACGCATGGATGCCAGGGATGCCCAGCGCGCCGAGGAGGCGAAAGCCGCCCACGAGCGCCTGCTGGCCACCGACTATGACGTGATGGTGGTCGCGGCCTACGGCCTGATCCTGCCGCGCTCCACCCTCGACATCAAGCCCTGCATCAATATTCACGGCTCCCTGCTGCCGCGCTGGCGCGGCGCCGCGCCGATCCACCGGGCGATCGAATCCGGCGATGCCGAGACCGGCGTCACCATCATGGAGATGGAAGAAGGCCTGGATACCGGCCCGATGCTGTCGATGGAGCGCCTGCCCATCCTCGACACCGACACCACCGGCAGCCTGCACGACAAGCTGGCCGCGATGGGCGGCCGCATGATCGTCGCGGCCTTGCACGAGATGGCGAAGGGCCGCCTGGCTGCCGTGCCGCAGCCGGAAGAAGGCGTGACCTACGCCGCCAAGATCAGCAAGGAAGAAGCGAAGCTGGACCTGCAGCGCCCCGCTGCCGAACTGGCGCGCAAGGTGCGGGCTTTCAATCCCTTCCCGGGTGCAGCGATGCAAACTGTGGCGGGCGTGACGATCAAGATCTGGAATGCGCAGGCGGTCGACGGCAAAGGCCGGCCCGGCCAGGTACTGGCGGCGGATGCCCAGGGAATCGTGGTGGCTTGCGGAGAAGGCGCGCTGCGCCTGACGGAACTGCAGAAACCGGGCGGCAAGCGCCTGGCGGCGGGAGAGTTCCTGAAGGGATTTTCGTTCGACGGCGTGTCGTTCGAATAAACGGCGGCGCAAAAAACGAAGGGGGCGATTGCCCCCTTTTTTCGCTTAGTGCTGCTCGACCTGAGCACGCACGCGATTGGCTTCCATGTACTCGCGCAGGACCTGGTTGATACGGGTCTGGTAGCCCGGGCCTGCCGATTTGAACCACTCCAGCATGTCGACGTCCAGGCGGATCGTCACGATCTGCTTCACGCCGCTGGCGGCGTTCTTGTTGGCAGTGGTTTCTTCAGTGCGGGCTGCCGGCTGGTCCCATTCAGGCACGTATTCTTTGTTCATTGCAATTCTTCCCATTGTGGCGGCGGACGACGGGTCCGCACATTCCGTTCGATTTGGACTAGGGGCCGCGCCAGCGGCGGCTCCATGGAATTAATTGTCGTCCCTGTATGTATCCGAGAAATTGCTAAGAAGCCTCATTTTGTATCACACTGTAACAGTGTGAACTTCTGAAACATAAGGTTACAAACGTCTTTACACAGGCGTTTGCCGGCAGCCTCCGCTTGACAGCCGAACAAACTCTGCTAGTAAAGGTATAATCGAAGACCCGCCTCTGTAGAACCCTCCCGGAAACCATTGATGAACACCGCTGCCCCGACCTATTCCCCCGCCGACGCCCAGCTGCGCGAGATTCTTGCGCGCCGCATCATGATCCTCGATGGGGCGATGGGCACGATCATCCAGCAGTACAAGCTCGACGAGCAGGCCTACCGCGGCGAGCGCTTCAGGGATTTCGCCGCGCCGGCCAACAGCGGCGCCCGCGAGCTGTTCGTGAAGGGGAATAACGAGCTGCTGAACCTGACCCAGCCGCAGATCATCCAGGAAATCCACGAGCGCTACCTCGCGGCCGGCGCCGACATCATCGAGACCAATACCTTCGGCGCCACCGGCATCGCCCAGGACGACTATCACATGGCGGAGCTGGTCTACGAGATGAACCTGGAGGCCGCCAGGCTGGCGCGCGCCGCCTGCGCCAAATACTCGACCCCGGACAAGCCGCGCTTCGCCGCCGGCGCCCTCGGCCCGACCCCGAAGACGGCATCGATCTCGCCAGACGTGAACGATCCGGCCGCGCGCAACGTGAGTTTCGATCAATTGGTGAGCTCCTATTACGAGCAGCTGCGCGGCCTGGTCGACGGCGGCGTCGACCTGCTGCTGGTCGAGACCATCTTCGACACCCTGAACTGCAAGGCGGCCCTGTTCGCGATCGACCAGTACTTCGACGAGCATCCGCAGACGCCGCGCCTGCCGCTGATGATTTCCGGGACCGTCACCGACGCCTCGGGCCGCATCCTGTCGGGCCAGACCGTGCCGGCCTTCTGGAACTCGGTGCGCCACGCGAAGCCGCTGACCATCGGCCTGAACTGCGCGCTGGGCGCGGCCCTGATGCGTCCCTATGCGCAGGAGCTGTCGACCATCGCCGACACCTATGTGTGCATCTACCCGAACGCCGGCCTGCCCAACCCGATGAGCGACACCGGCTTCGACGAGCTGCCGGCCGACACCTCGGCGCTGCTGAAGGAGTTTGCCGAAGCGGGCTTCATCAACGTGGCCGGCGGCTGCTGCGGCACCACGCCGGAACACATCAAGGCCATCGCCGACGTGATGGCCAAGGCCACGCCGCGCACCGTGCCGGAGGTGCCGACCGCGCTGCGCCTGTCCGGCCTGGAGCCCTTCACCATCGACGATGCCTCGCTGTTCGTGAACGTCGGCGAGCGCACCAACGTGACCGGCTCCAAGGCCTTCGCGCGCATGATCCTGAACGAGCAGTTCGACGAGGCGCTGTCGGTGGCGCGCCAGCAGGTCGAGAACGGCGCCCAGGTCATCGACATCAACATGGACGAGGCGATGCTCGATTCGCAGGCGGCCATGACCCGCTTCCTGAACCTGATCGCCTCCGAACCGGACATCTCGCGCGTGCCGATCATGATCGACTCCTCGAAGTGGAGCGTGATCGAGGCCGGCCTGAAGTGCGTGCAAGGCAAAGCCATCGTCAACTCGATCTCGATGAAGGAAGGCGAGGAAGAATTCCTGCGCCAGGCCAAGCTGTGCCGCCGCTACGGCGCCGCCGTGATCGTGATGGCGTTCGACGAAAAGGGTCAGGCCGACACCTTCGAGCGCAAGATCGAGATCTGCAAGCGCGCCTACGACGTGCTAACGCAGAAGGTCGGCTTCCCGCCTGAAGACATCATCTTCGACCCGAACATCTTCGCGATCGCCACCGGCATCGAGGAGCACGACAACTACGCGGTCGACTTCATCAACGCGACGCGCTGGATCCGCGAGAACCTGCCGCATGCGAAGGTGTCGGGCGGCGTGTCGAACGTGTCTTTCTCCTTCCGCGGCAACGACCCGGCGCGCGAAGCCATCCACACCGTGTTCCTGTACCACGCGATCAAGGCCGGCATGACCATGGGCATCGTCAACGCCGGCATGATCGGCGTCTACGACGACCTGTCGCCGGAGCTGCGCGAGCGCGTGGAGGACGTGGTGCTGAACCGCCGCCAGGACGCCACCGAGCGCATGATCGAATTCGCCGGCACCCTGAAGGCCGGCGGGAATAAACAGGAAGCGAACCTCGAGTGGCGCAACGCCGCCGTCGAGCAGCGCCTGTCGCACGCGCTGGTGCACGGCATCACCCAGTGGATCGTCGAGGACACCGAGGAAGCGCGCCAGAAGATCGACGCCGCCGGCGGCCGTCCGATCCAGGTGATCGAAGGCCCGCTGATGGACGGCATGAACATCGTCGGCGACCTGTTCGGCCAGGGCAAGATGTTCCTGCCGCAGGTGGTGAAATCGGCGCGCGTGATGAAGCAGGCCGTGGCCCACCTGATCCCCTTCATCGAAGAGGAAAAGGCGGCAGAGGAACGCCGCACCGGCATTGTCGCCAAACCGAAGGGCAAGATGGTGATCGCGACCGTGAAGGGCGACGTCCACGACATCGGCAAGAACATCGTCTCGGTGGTCCTGCAATGTAATAACTTCGAGATCGTCAACATGGGCGTGATGGTGCCCGCCGCCGAGATCCTGGCCAAGGCCAAGGAAGAGAACGCGGACATCATCGGCCTGTCCGGCCTGATCACGCCGTCACTGGAAGAGATGGCCTATGTGGCGCGCGAAATGCAGCGCGACCCCTGGTTCCGCGAGCGCCAGGTGCCGCTGCTGATCGGCGGCGCCACCACCAGCCGCGCCCACACCGCGGTCAAGATCGCACCGCATTACGAAGGCCCGGTGGTGTACGTGCCGGACGCTTCGCGTTCGGTGTCGGTGGGCCAGGCCCTGGTGACCGCGGACACGCGCGACGCCTACGTGGCCGAACTGGCCGGCGACTACGAGCGCATCCGCGAACAGCACGCCAACAAGAAGGCGCTGCCGATGGTGAGCCTGGAACAGGCGCGCGCCAACAAGGCGAAACTCGATTACGCGCCGCAGAAGCCGAAGTTCATCGGCCGCCGTGTCTTCAAGAACGTCGAGCTGTCCACGCTGGCGCGCTACATCGACTGGGGTCCCTTCTTCCAGACCTGGGACCTGGCCGGCCCCTACCCCGCCATCCTCAACGACGAGGTGGTGGGCGAAGCGGCCTCCAAGGTGTTCGAGGAAGGCCAGGCGATGCTGAAGAAGATCGTCGACGGACGCTGGCTGACGGCCAACGGCGCCATCGCCCTGCTGCCGGCGAACAGCGTCAACGACGACGACATCGAAATCTATACCGACGAATCGCGCAGCGAAGTCGCCTTCACCTGGTACGGCCTGCGCCAGCAGGGCGTGAAGCCGGTGGTGGACGGCGTGCAGCGCCCGAACCAGTGCCTGTCCGACTTCATCGCGCCGAAGGAGTCCGGCGTGGCCGACTACATCGGCATGTTCGCGGTGACCGCCGGCCTGGGCGCCGAGAAGATCGAGAAGCGCTTCGAGCTTGAAGGCGACGATTACTCGTCGATCATGGTCAAGGCCCTGGCCGACCGCCTGGCCGAAGCCTTTGCCGAGTACATGCACGAGCGCGTGCGCACCGACCTGTGGGGCTACGAGCCGCTGGAGAAGCTCAGCAACGAGCAGCTGATCAAGGAAGCCTATGTCGGCATCCGTCCGGCGCCGGGCTACCCGGCCTGCCCCGAGCACACGGTGAAGGCCGAGCTGTTCAAGACCCTGCAGGCCGAGGAAATCGGCATGGAGCTGACGGAATCCTTCGCGATGTACCCGGGCGCGGCGGTGTCGGGCTTCTACTTCTCGCATCCGGAGTCGAAGTACTTCGTGGTCGGGAAGATCGGGCAGGACCAGCTGGAGGACATGGCGGCGCGCCGCGGGCTGCCGAAGGAAGACGTCGAGCGTTACCTGGCGCCGAACCTTTGATCTTCAACGTGGGCACAGGGTGCCCACCCTACATTTGCCGTAGGGTGGGCTCCCCGAGCCCACGCTTCAGGCCCGCTTGAACTTCCACACCGCCAGCAAGCCGAACCCCAGCGCAAACGCCAGCTCCACCCCCATCGCCGGCGCCACCGCCATCGCGTCCATCCCGCGCCAGGTGACGGCATCGAGCCCGTCGACCGCCCAGCGCGTCGGCACCGCCATGGTCAGCTTCTGCAGCCATTCCGGGAACAGGAAGGACGGCATCCACGCGCCGCCCAGCATCACCATGATCAGCACCGCGAACATCGCGATGCGGCGCGCCGCTTCGGGGGTCTTGCCGAAGGCCGCGATCAGCAGGCCCAGGCTGGCGGTCAGCACGCCGAAGCACAGCGCCAGGCCGAGGAAGCCCGGCAGGCTGGCGATATGCACCCCGAACACCGCCACCGCCACCGCGAACACGATGCACAGCAGGGCAAAGGCGATGATGGCGCCGGAGGCGGCGCGCGACAGCAGCAACTGGGTCAGGCCCACCGGCGCCGCCAGCAGGCGGTTCCAGACGCCGGTGCGCTGCGCCAGCAGGATGCCGATGCCCATGTCGATGCCCATGAAAAGGATGAACTGCACGCCCATGCCGGCGAAGGCGTGGGCATAGGCGTTGTAGCCCTGCTCCGCGGCCCCGCTGCTGAGCTGCTGGTCGCGGGTAGTGAAAGGCATGCTCAGGCCCCGGCCCGCGGCACCGGACGCGCCGGCGTCCTTCGGCGGCAGGGACTGGAATTTCTGCACGCTGGCCAGCATGTCGCGCAAGGCGCGGCTGTCCGGGTCGGTCTGCGCTTTCCCGTCGAGCTGGCGCAGGCTGCGCTCGGTCATCTCCTGGCCCATCTTCCCGCCGAACATCTCGGCGCTCACCACCGACATCACCTGCTGGGTCAGCATGCCCTTGACCATGCCCAGCACGGCCGGCTGCGAAGGATCGTACAGCAGCGGGATCGCGGGCTTGCCGCCATTGCCGAACAGGGCCGCGCCGGCCGCTTCGCCGAAGCCCGCCGGCAGCACGATCGCCACTTTCTGGTCGCCCTTGCGCACGGCCTTCTCGGCGTCCGCCATGGCCATGCTCGTGATGCGCAGGTTCGGGTCCGCCTTCAGGCCGGCGGCGATCTTATTCCCGATCTCGCTGGTGTCCTGCTGCACCAGCGCGACCTCGATCGCACTGGTCCTGGCATTACCGCCGAACAGGGAGCCGAAGAAGGCCGCGATCACGATCGGCAGCAACAGGGTCATCGCCAGCGCGCGGCGGTCCGATAAAAACAGGATGATGTCCTTGCGGACCAGGGCGTAGAAGGCAGTCATGTCGGGTCAGTCGCGCAGGGAACGTCCGGTCAGGGTCAGGAAGATGTCCTCGAGGCTGGTGCGCGCGGTGGCGAAGTGCAGCGGACGGCAGCCGGCCTGCTGCAGCCAGCCCATCACCGGCAAGGCATCGGCCGCCTGCGCCAGGCCGATGTCGATGGCGCCACCGTTCGCATTCAACGAGGTTACGCCACGCTGCCCGCGCAAGCCCTCCAGCAGCGAGGCATGGGCCGGCTCCGCCAGTTCGACCCGCAGCGCGGCCTGGGCCGCCAGCCGGCTGTGCAGCGAGGCCGGGCTCTCGTCGGCCAGCACCTTGCCGTGGTCGATGATGACGATGTGGTCGGCCAGGCGCTCCACCTCTTCCATGTAGTGGCTGGTGTAGATCAGGGCCTTGCCCTGGGCCTGCAGGGCTTCCAGGGTATCGAAGATGGCGCTGCGGCTCTGCGGGTCGACGCCGACGGTGGGCTCGTCCAGGATCAGCAGCTGGGGATCGTGCATCAGGGCCGCGGCGATGTTCAACCGCCGCTTCATCCCGCCGGAATAGGTGGCCGGCTTGTCGCGCGCGCGGTCGAGCAGGTTCACCTGGCCCAGCACCTTCTCGATGCGATCAAGCAGCAGGCCGCCGCGCAAGCCGTACAGGGCGCCGAACAGGCGCAGGTTCTCGGTCGCGGACAGCTCGTCGTACAGGGCCAGGTCCTGCGGCACCACGCCGATCCTGCGCTTGACCGCTGCAGCGCCCGGCCCGACCCGTTCGCCGCCCAGGAAGATCTCGCCCGAGTCGGGCACGAGCAGGCCGCACAGCATGCCGACCGTGGTCGACTTGCCGGCGCCGTTCGGGCCCAGCAGGCCGACGGTCTGGCCGGCCAGCACGCGGAAGGAGACGCCGTCGACCGCCCGGCGTGTGCCGTAGGTCTTGACCAGGTTGTGCACACTCAGGAGGACGGACGACATGTTCTACACCTCCTTAGATCGCGTACCTTACGACGGAGTCGGACCACTGGAACGCGGCCATCTCGAGTTCGACCATGTCGTCGCCCGAAATCGCCAGCCCGCGCAGCGACGGCAGCACGCTGTCTTCCTCGCCCTCGTGGCTGTCGGGCGACTCGATGCATTCGGCCAGCTTGAGCAGCTCGCCGAAGAAGCCGCCGCGGCGCAGCAGCGCTTGCGAGATCTCGTCGCTGACCGGGATCTGTTCGGCGATGTCGGCCATCGGGATGCCGAACAGGACGTCCATCAGCGACATGATGCCGACCGTGAAGGCGATCTCGGACAGGTAGCGCTGGCCGGGGCGCAGGCGCTGGGCCAGCAGCTCCATCAGGCGGCCGCGGGTGGTCGCCAGCATCAGCAGCGGGGTCTGGTTGTGGCCGCGCGTGCCCGGCTCGGCGTACAGCATGATCTGCAGCCAGCGCTGCAGCTGGCGCCGGCCCAGCAGGATCAGGGCCTGGGACACCGAATCGATGCGCTGGCGCGCGCCCACCGCCGGCGTGTTCACCAGGCGCAGCAGGTTCATCGCCACCGTCACGTCGCGCTTCACGGCGCGTTCGATGTCGGCGTTGTCGACGTCCGAGGTCACCAGCTTCATCAGCTCCAGCACCGCCGCCTGCGAGGGCGACAGCTTGCGTCCACCCAGCACCGAGGGACGGGCGAAATAATAGCCCTGGAAGTAGTCGATGCCGAGGTCGAGGCAGGCCTGGTATTCGTCGCGGGTCTCGACCTTGTTCGCCACCACGGTCTTGTTCATGCCGTGCAGGCGCGCCACCAGGGTGCCCAGGGCCGGCAGCGGCGTCGTACGCAGGTCGAGCTTGACGAAGCGCGCCAGCGGCAGCAGCTTCTGCAGGCGCGCCGCATCGTCGATGCCCGCGCCGGCACTGCCGCTATCGATGCCGTCGAGGGCGAACTGGAAACCGTGGCCGGCCAGCTCGGCCAGGCGCGCCAGGGTCGCCTCGTCCGGCGCCACCGAAGCGGCCAGTTCGAGCACCGTGCGTTCGCGCGGCAGGAAGGCGAAGATGTCGCTGCCCAGCACATCGGCGTCGACGTTCAGGAAGCAGTGGGCGTCGCCGATGGCGCGCGCCAGGCCGAGCTGGGCGGCGTGGGCGATGACGGCGGCGGTGGCGCTCAGGCCGGCGCCCTGCCTGACGTCCGCCTGGCCGAGCGGCGTGCTGCGGAACAGCAGCTCGTAGCCGAACAGGGACTGGTTACGGTCCAGCACGGGCTGGCGCCCCAGGTAGAAGTCGCGCACACGCAAGGGATGGTCGGCTTGGTCCTGTCTCTGGGTAGGGGTCATCTCGGACTCTTCGGCAGCTTGTACACCAAGCACTTTACCCCATTCCGTCCGCCTAGTGGCTTTTAGGCATTAATTTCAAGCCAAAAACGTAACATCCTGCTCACATTCAGAAAATTCCTACACCGGCCATCCGTCGACAAAGACCTTCAGCTCGCCGGGCGCGAATTCGGTCCAGGTTTCGTTGGTCGTGAGCGGCGTGGTGACGATGATGGCGACGCGGTCGTTCGGTGTCGTCACCTGCGAAAAGTCGACCGACAGGTCTTCGTCGGCCAGGCAGGCCTTGTCGAAGGGGTATTGGCGCACCACGTAGCACAGCTTGGTCGAGCAATGGGCGAACATGGCGGTGCCGTCGGACAACATCATGTTGAACGTGCCGTGGCGGGCGATCACGCGGACCAGTTCGCCGATCGCCGCGCGCAGGGCCGGCAGCGCGGGCGGCCGGTCGCCAAAGCGGGCGCACAGCTCCTGCAGCAGGAAGCAGAAGGCCAGCTCGCTGTCGGTATTGCCGACCGGGCGGAAGGCGCCGTCGAGGGTCGGTCGGAAATCCTTCAGATCGCCATTGTGGGCGAACACCCAGTAGCGGCCCCACAGTTCGCGCACGAAGGGATGGCAATTCTCCAGCGCCACCTGGCCTTGCGTGGCCTTGCGGATATGCGCGATGACGTTCAGCGACTTGATCGGGTAGCGCTTGATCAGTTCGGCGATCGGGGATGCGATGGCGGCCTGGTGATCGACGAAATGGCGAACGCCGGCGCCCTCGAAGAAGGCGATGCCCCAGCCGTCGTGGTGGGTATCGGTGCGGCCGCCGCGGTGGGCGAAGCCGGTGAAGCTGAAGACAATGTCAGTGGGGACATTGCAATTCATGGCAAGTAATTGACACATGGGCCAAGCTTACCATGCCTGGACTGCCGGGCCGGTCTTGGTAAAGACGACAGGCCCGGGCCGTGCTGTTCAATGCAGGACGACCGGCTGGCTCATCAGGGTATCGTAGGAACCCAGGAACTCGTCGATCTCTTCCATCGTCGGCTCGCTCGCGATCAGGTTGTTGACGTCGCGCCGGAAAGCCTGAGCCAGTTTGCCGCCGATGAACGCTTCGCGACGGCCGGACTTGTCGACGATCTCGTAGCCGCCGAAGCGCAGGGCTTCGAGGTTGTGATCGACGCCAAATTCGACGACGCTGTACTGCTCGCTGTTATAGATCATGTTCATGATGACTCCTTCACTCGATCAGATTGGCGAAGCTTGGTGCCCGGCGGCGGGCATCCAATGATGAATGCAATCTACTTCAATGCCGAGGTGGGGCTGTCCTGCCTGATTTCAAGCTTCCGAAATGCTGAGGACGCTGTAGGCGCGATCCTATGAAGGCGATGAGATCAGGTCGGGTGTCAGCCTTAGCAGCTGATCGTATGGCTCGGCCTGCAGCCACGATCGCAACTGATCAAGGTGCTCGCTGCGGGCGACGCCGATGAACAGGCGTTCAGGCCGCTGGCGCAGCATGCGATTCAATGTTACACGCAAAACCAGATTGCCGGTGCAGCACAGGCAGCCGGGCGCGATGCGCGCGAACAGGACATCTGCGGGAAGGGAATCGAGAGGGGAATTGCCGGGCGCGAGGCCCTCGAGGATCACAGCGGATTTTGCACTATTTTGGTGCAAATTTGACAACTGAAGCTGGCCGAAGATGGCTTGTTCCCGCCCCGCCGCCGAAGCTCCCGTGACCAAGGTAACGGTCACGGGACTTGCCGTGCTCATTGGGCGGCGTTCTTCTTGCCCAGCTTGCCGGGCTCGACGCCGAGCTGCTTGAGCTTGCGGTACAGGTGGGTGCGTTCCAGGCCGGTCTTCTCGGCCACGCGGGTCATGGAGCCGCCTTCGCGGCCCAGGTGGTGTTCGAAGTACATACGCTCGAAGGCGTCGCGCGCTTCGCGCAGCGGCAGGTCGAAGGACAGCGTATAGCCATGGGCATGGGCTTCGCCGTTGCCGACCGGGCGGGCGATGCCGATCGCGCCGTTCGCGGGCGGCTGGGCCGCGTACATCGGGGCGCTCGGCACGCTCGGCTCGGGCACCGGGGCGCTGGCGACAGCCGGGCGCGGGGCGATGGCCGGGGCGCGCGCCACTTCCTGGGCACGGGTCAGGCCCTGCTGCACCGCCTTCAGCAATTTCTGCAGGGCGATCGGTTTTTCGAGGAAGTTCAGGGCGCCGATGCGGGTCGCCTCGACCGCGGTGTCGATCGTCGCATGGCCCGACATCATAATCACGGGCATCGTGAGCAGGCCGTCCCGCTGCCACTCCTTGAGCAGGGTGACGCCGTCCGTATCCGGCATCCAGATATCAAGCAGGACCAGGTCGGGCGCGCCCTGCTGGCGCGCGTTCCTGGCCTGCTGGGCGTTTTCCGCCAGCTGCACCACGTGGCCCTCGTCGCCAAGGATTTCCGAGAGCAGCTCGCGGATTCCCATTTCATCATCAACTACGAGTATGTTCGCCATTCTCTCTCTTGCCTTCCTGTCTGACCCTCACAGCCCAGATTCTATGCGCGAATCACGCTTCGGCCAAGTTCGCCTCGGGTGCTAACTTTAACAGCAAAATCGATACCGAAGCGCCAGATCCGTCCGCCCGGTTGCCGACGTCGATCCGGCCCCCGTGTTCATCGACGATCTTCTTGACCATCGGCAGGCCGAGACCGGTACCCCTGGCCTTCGACGTGACATAGGGTTCGAAGGCGCGCGACAGGATCTTCGGCGCGAAGCCGGGGCCGTTGTCGACGATCGCCAGGCGCACCGCGGTGCCGGCGGCGCCGTCCGCGCCTTCGTAGTGGATGGCCTCGGTCACCAGGTCGATGCGCGGCGGTCCGCCGTCGGGCGGCGGCGAATCGGCCAGCGCGTCCTGGGCGTTGGCAAGCAGGTTGTGGATCACCTGGCGCAACTGGGTGGCATCGCCCATCACGCGCGGCAGGTTCGGCGCCAGCACGGCGTGGATGACGTCGGAGCCGTCCTCCGCCAGGTAGAGATTCAGGATCTGCGAGATCAGGTCGTTCAGGTCGAGGGGGCCGAGCACCGCCGGCGGCGCCTTGGCGTAGTCGCGGAAGTCGTCGACCATGCGCTTCATGGCGTCGACCTGGGTGACGATGGTGTCGGTGCCCTTCTTCAGCAGCTCGGCGCCCTGGGGGTCGAGGCGGTCGGCCAGCTTCATCTGCAAGCGCTCGGCCGACAGCTGGATCGGCGTCAGCGGATTCTTGATCTCGTGCGCCAGGCGCCGCGCGACCTCGCCCCAGGCCACCGAACGCTGGGCCGAGATCACGTCGGAGATATCGTCGAACACCACGATGAAGCCGCTGCCCGCCCCCACCGGCAGGCGCGAGCCGCGCGCCAGCAGGGTCAGGTCGTGGTCGTCGCTGGTGCCGGGGCGGCGCGGCACTTCGATCTGCTGCTGCCAGTGGGCGCGCTGGTCGCCGTGGCGGCGTCCCTGCTTGGCCGCCGACTGCGCGCTCTGCGCCGAGAATGCCTTGGTGACGGCGCCGGCGAAGGCTTCCAGTCCCTCGATCGCGTCCAGCGGGCGGCCGGCCAGCGCGCTGGCGTCGACCTGCAGGATGCGGTGCACGGCGTCGTTCGAATTGACCACCACGCCGTCGGCATCCATCACCACCACGCCGGCCGACATATTGGCCAGCACCGATTCCAGGTGGGCCTTGGCGCTCTGCAGCGCGGCGCGGTTGCGCTCGACGGCGGACCTGGCCTCGAACAGCTGGCCGGTCATGGCGTTGAAGGACTGGGTCAGCGTGCCGAGTTCGTCGTTGGTCTCGACGATCGGCCGCGGCGACAGGTCGCCCTCGGCCACCGCGCGCGTGCCCTCGGCCAGCACCAGCAGCGGCTGCGCCAGGTTGCCGGCGATCAGGAAGGCGCTGCCGATGGCGGAGAAGATCGCCAGCAGCAGGGTCAGCGTGAGGGTCCCGATGTACATCTTGCGCAGGCCGGTGCGCGAGAACGCGCGGCTCTGGTAGGTGCTGTAGGCGTCCTGCAGCACCTGGGCGTTGGTGGCCAGGTTGATCGGCACCGACTGGATCAGCTGCAGGTAGCGCGGCTCGGTGCCGGGCGGTTCCGGCACCGACACCACCGCGCGCAGGCGCAGGCCGGTCGCCATGTCCAGGCCGCTGGGCGCGCCGGCGCCCTGGAAGTCGCGGAATTCATGTTCGGCGCTGCCTTCGGATTGCGCATAGCCGCCCGGCAGCGCGGCCTGCTTGAGCATCTGCGGGCTCGGCAGGTCGGGCGTGAGGTCGCTCTGCGGATCCTCGGCGGCCGAGACCACGACCTTGCCGTCGGCCGACAGCAGCAGCGCGCTCTGCATCCCGGTCTCGCCGCTGACCAGGCGGGTCAGGATCGCCCGCGCGGCGGCCGGGTCCTGGCCGGCCAGGGTGGCGGCGGTGGTGCTGGCGCTCACGACCAGCTGGGACTTCGATTCGTCCAGCGCGGCCTGCCCCAGCTTCAGGCCGGAGTCCAGCGCGGCCTCGATCTTGACGTCGAACCAGGACTCGATCGAGTGCGACACGAAGCGCACCGAGACCATGAAGATCACCAGCCCGGGCAGGATGCCGATGCCGGCGAACAGCAGCATCAGGCGGGTCATCAGGCGCGAGCCGAACTTGCCGGCCTTGTAGCGCGCGTACAGGCGCGTCAGGGCGACGATCACCAGGATCAGGAGGGCGCCGGCGACCGCGGTGTTCAATCCCAGCACCCAGGAGTAGTTCCGGTCCAGGAAGCCCGAGTTGTCGGAGGCGGAGGCGAGCAGGAACAGCAGGATCGAGCCGATCGCGCTGCCGATCACGAGCACGTAGCGCAGGACCTGGGTCACGGCTTACTCCGCACGATAGGTGAAGGTCTTCTTGTGCGAAGCCAGGCGCAGGTCGGAATTGTTGAAGGCATCCACCTGGAGCGGCTTCTGCAGGTATTCACGGTCCATGAACATGCGCAGGGTCACGTTGTAGGTCTCGCCGGACTTGAGGTCGCCGCGCGCGGCGAACAGCCAGGGCACCGGCCGGCGGATCAGGAACAGGGCCTCGTCGAGGGTGGCGAAGCTTTGCTGCAGGCTGCCGATCACCTGCACGGTGTACTGGCGGTTCAGCAGGTCGTAGTGCAGGCGCACGGTGCGCCGTTTCGACACCGCCTTGTCGTCGTACCACCACCAGCGCGGCCGGGTCAGCTCGATCTCGGTGGTGAAGTACAGGGCCACGCCGTGCATCACGGCCTGTTCCAGGCCCGGCGTCAGGTCGAAGGAATAATTGGAGGACAGGCGGTAACCGTCGTCGGAAGCGGCGATGCTGGCGCGGGTGATCTCGATTCCGTCGGCCGCCTGCGCACCGGCGCAGGCGAAGACCAGCATGCACTGGCAGACGAACAGACGGAAAAATCGGGCAATCACTAGGGCCAGGCCTCAAAAAGCGTGTTATCGGGAGGTCTTACGCCCCTGCCTTCTGGAACAGGGCATAGAACAGACCATCATGATCCTGCCCGGCACCGCTTGTCGGAAGAAGCTGGCCCGGCGCATCGAGACGGACCGCACCGTGGCGCGCCGCGAAGGCGGCGGCCTGCGCTTCCGATTCCTGCGGCCAGAGCGAACATGTCACGAACAGCAATTTACCATCGGGCCGCAGCATCTGCCAAAGATTGTCGAGTATTTTGATGGAAAGTGTTGCAAGTTGGTGGGTATCGCTCTTCCGGCGCAACCAACGGATATCCGGATGGCGCCGCACGATGCCCGAGGCCGTGCACGGCACGTCGGCCAGGATGCGATCGTACTGACGTCCGTCCCACCAGCCGGTGTCTTCGGCCGCGCCGGTCTTGACGGTGGCGTGCAGGCCCAGGCGCTGCAGGTTCTGGTCGACGCGGGCCAGGCGGCGGCCGTCGACGTCGAGCGCGGTGAGGTCGACGTCGGCCGTCTCGAGGATGTGGCCGCTCTTGCCGCCCGGGGCCGCGCAGGCGTCCAGCACGCGCATGCCGTCGTGCAGGTCGAGCAGCGGCGCGGCCAGCTGGGCGCCGGCGTCCTGCACCGACACCACGCCCTGCTCGAAGCCGGGAATCTGCACCACGTTCATGGCCTGGGCCAGGCGCAGGGCGGACGGGCCGACGCGCGTGGCTTCGATGCCGGCCGCGGCCAGGGTCTGCAGATAGGCCTCGACACTGGTCTTGCGCAGGTTGACGCGCAGGGTCAGCGGCGGCTGGCGGTTGCCGGCCTGGAGGATGTCCTGCCACTGCTGCGGGTAGGCGCTGCGCACCGCGTCGATCCACCACTGCGGGTAGTTCCAGCGCGCCAGCGGCTGCGGCAGCGCAGCCGCCAGCAGGGCTTCCTTCTCGCGCAGGAAGCGCCTCAGCACCGCGTTCACCATCGCCTTGGCATGCGCGAAATCGGGGTGGGCGGCAGCGGCGCCGACGGCCTGGTCGACCACGGTAAAGGCTTCGTAGGGCGGCTGGCTTCCTTCCGGCGGATCGAGCAGGGCCAGCGCCGCGCACAGCAGGCCGGCCAGCATCGGCGGCTCCGGCGATTTGCTGGTCATCATGGCCAGCAGGGTCTCGCTGCGGCCCAGCTGGCGCATCGTGCGGTAGGCGATGTCCTGGATCGCGCCGCGCGCCTGCGGGGTCGCCTCATAGGCATGGAAGACCTCGGACAGGGCCTGGGGCAGCGTGCTGCCGTTCCATACGCGGGCGATGCTGCTGGCCGCGCCGAGCAGGGCGAAGGCGAGCGAATCGCCCTTCAGTTCGGGACGGAAATCGAGCTGGACCGGAGCCTTGAACTCGTGGCTCTGGCGCAGGCGCGGGCTGTCGTCGCGGACCGGCGCCGGGACTGGTGCGGATAGCGGAGCCGGAGCGGGCGCCGGCGGCCGTGCCGGCGCCGCTGCGGGCCCCTGGCCGCGTGCGCCCTGCTCCGGCCGGCCGGACGGACGTCCCT
>NZ_JBFTRS010000039.1:0-14779 GCF_056399645.1 Massilia sp. 01N417
CTCCTTGAAGGGTCGTTCGAGACCAGGACGTTGATAGGTCGGGTGTGGAAGTGCAGTAATGCATTAAGCTAACCGATACTAATTGCCCGTACGGCTTGTCCCTATAACCTTGGCAGTCATGCCGGGGTACGATGACAGCTGTTTGTTGACACAACAGATAAAACTACTTCTTCCGGATTCAGCGTCGCGTCTTCCTCAGGAGACGATACGCGTACAAGTCATGCCTGATGACCATAGCAAGTCGGTACCACCCCTTCCCATCCCGAACAGGACCGTGAAACGACTTTGCGCCGATGATAGTGCTGCAACCAGTGTGAAAGTAGGTTATCGTCAGGCTAATTATTCGCAGAAGCCCGCTCAATCCGATTGAGCGGGCTTTTTGCTTTTCTGGGCGCGATTTTCGATCGCTCCATTCCGCTACACTCATCCACAACACCTGTACCGTTTCCGAACAATCGAGCTTCCCCTAACGGGATCGGCCAGTTGGCATGTCATTTGCTCGCACTACAACAAACGACACGACCAGGGGACATGGATGGCGCATCGAATCGGTCGCGCGGCGGGCGCCGCCGCCGCACGGCTTGGCATGCCTTTCCTGTTGCTCCTCGCCGGCACCGCCACCACCGCCGCCACCGCCGAAGAGCCGCGCGTCGCCAGGGTCGAGGTCGTCGGCCTTGCTCCTGTCTATGGTCTCGGCATCGATCGCGACCTCTTGCCTTATCCGGTACAGGTAGCTAGCGACAAAGCCATCCGCAAGGCGGGCGGCGAGAATCTGGCCGAATTCATGGCGCACAACCTGAGCGGCGTGAACGCGAACGAGATCTCGGGCAGCCCCTTCCAGAGCGAAATCACCTTCCGCGGCTTTCGCGCCTCGTCCATACTGGGCAGCTCGCAGGGCATCTCCATCTACCTGGACGGCGTGCGCGTGAACGAGCCTTTCGGCGATGTGATCAACTGGGACATGGTGCCGGAGGCGGCGATCGGCGACCTGACCCTCGTCACCGGCGCCAACCCCCTGTACGGCCTGAACACGCTGGGCGGCGCGCTCGCCTTCAGGACCAGGTCCGGTCTCACGGATCCGGGCGGCGAGTTCGAATTCTCGGTAAGCAGCCAGGGCCGGCGCCGCAGCGACATCGCCCATGGCTGGCAGGGCAGCGGCGGCTGGCACGGCTTCATCGGCGCCACGCTGTTCGATGACGCCGGCTGGCGCGCTCATTCCGCCGGAAGGCTGGGCAATGTGCTTGCCAAGGTCGGCCGCGCGAATGGACCCACTGACTGGAGCGCGTCGCTGCTCGCCGGCCGCAGCCGTGTGCTCGGCAACGGATTGTTGCCGGACCCTCTGTACCAGGATCAACGCAGCGCCGTCTATACCTATCCGGACACGACTCGCAACCACCTGGTGCAGGGCACTTTCAACCTCATGCACCGTTTCGCCCGCGACAGCGAACTGAGCGCCGTCGCCTATGTCCGCAACAGCCGTCGCGATACCGTCAACGGCGACGTCAGCGAGGAATACCAGGATTACGTCGATGATTGCGGCGCCGGCTTCGGCGCCGGCGGGACGCCGCTCGCGCCTGCCTCATGCAAGATGACGAGGGAGCAGGGCGCCGCGCTGCATGCCGGCGTGCTGAATACGACCAGCACGCGCCAGAATGGCAGCGGCGGCAGTCTTGCGTTCGGCACCCGGCGCGGCCTGGTGCGCCTGGACGGCGGCGCCAGCCTGGACCGCAGCGACGTCGAGTACGCCCAGTTCGCACAGGCGGCGTTCGTGACCGTCGCGCGCGAAGTCATCGGGGATCCGCTCGAGCCGCGCGAGCCGACCTCATCGGTGGTCGGCACATCGCGTACTGCCGCGGCCTATCTTTCCGCATCGATGGAAGTCGCACCGGGAACCCAACTGACGGCCAGCGCCCGCTATGGCCACACGCGCGTCGAGAACACCCTGAGCAACGAGCGCGGCGCGCAGCCGCGGGAAGGCTTCAGCTACCGCCGCCTGAATCCCGCGCTCGGCTTCACCCATGTGCTGCTTCCGCGTGTGACATTGTTCGCCAACGTCGCCCAGGGCAGCCGGGTGCCGACCGTGATCGAACTCGGATGCGCGGACCCGGACAATCCCTGCCGCCTGCCGGTCGGCCTGCAATCCGATCCCTACCTGAAGCAGGTCGTAGCGCGCACGATGGAGGCTGGGGCGCGCGGCCGCTTCCAGCAGGATGGCGTGTCGGGCAGCTATTCGCTGTCCCTGCACCGGACAGTCAACCGCGACGACATCCTGTTCCTGAGCTCGCCGTCGCGCCAGGGTTATTTTTCGAATTTCGAACGTACCCGCCACCAGGGCCTGGACGCCATGTTGAGCCGCCAGTCCGGACGGCTCGGCTTACGCTTTTCCTACAGCTATCTGCAGGCGGTGTACGACGCCGACGGCGAACTGTTCACCGGTGCGCGCCATGTCCGGGTCCGGCGCGGGACCCGGATGGCGGGCCTGCCGCGCCATACCGGCAAGCTGTCGCTGGACTGGAACACGAGCCCGGCGCTGACCCTGGGCGCGGACGTCCACGCGGTATCGAGCCTGGTCACGCAAGGAAACGAGGACGGCCTGCTCGAGGATCCCGAAGACGGCGAAGATGCGCATCGCGCCGACCGGCGGGTGCATGGTTACCTGCTGCTCGGCTTGCGCGCCAGCTACCGGCCGGCGGATAACTGGGATTTTTTTGCACGCATCAGCAATGTGTTCGACCGCCGCTACGAAACCTTCGGCGCGCTCGCACCGGACCTGTTCCCGCACGGCCGCCTGCTCGCGCCGCACGAGCAGGCCGGCGAGGCCGAACAGGCGCGTTTCGTGGCGCCGGGCGCACCGCGCGCCATCGTCGCCGGCCTGCGCTATCGTTTCTGATCAGAAGCGGTATTCGGTGGTGAGGCCGGCCATCCACTGCCGCCCCGGCGCCGCTTCGTAAAAGCGTTTATTGGTATAGAGATTCAGTCCTCGCGCCACCTTGTACAGCACCCCGATCACCGGTGCTCGGCACGACTGCCGGTGACGATCACGACGGGAATACCGGCCGCCGCGCCGGTCCCGGTATCGGCCGCGTACGCCGGGCAGGCGAGCGCCACGCCGCCGGCCGCATACAGCGCGGCGATGGCGTTCAGCCCGCATGGTGGGTGCGTCATCTGTTCTCCCTGTTCCGGATTGAATGGTTTGTAGTTAAAGCAATATGCCTGCCATCCCTTCGACCCCGTACGGCGTACCGGTTTCCCGTTTCACGCGGCAGGACAGCTGCTCCAGATTTGCACAGTTGCCGCTTGAGTGTTGCGGTTCCGGCACGGCTCTACACGAGCTCTGCACAGGTTTCCCACGCCAGGTGCCTGGCACGACCCTTGCGATTGCCTGGACGTAGCACAAGACCATTCACAACGGAGACACCATGAAAACGAGAGCCGCCATCGCATGGAAGGCCGGAGCACCGCTGACGATCGCCGAGGTCGACCTGGAAGGGCCGCGCGCCGGCGAAGTGCTGGTCGAGGTCAAGGCCACCGGCATCTGCCATACCGATTACTACACGCTGTCGGGCGCCGATCCGGAAGGCATCTTCCCGGCCATCCTCGGCCATGAAGGGGCGGGCGTGGTGGTCGACGTCGGTCCCGGCGTGACCAGCGTCAAGCGCGATGACCACGTCATTCCGCTGTACACCCCGGAATGCCGCCAGTGCAAATTCTGCCTGTCGCAGAAGACCAACCTGTGCCAGGCCATCCGCTCCACGCAAGGCCGTGGGCTGATGCCGGACGGTACGTCGCGTTTCTCGCTGGACGGCCAGCCGATCTACCACTACATGGGCACCTCGACCTTCTCGAACTACATCGTGGTGCCTGAAATCGCGCTGGCCAAGATCCGCTCCGACGCACCCTTCGACAAGACCTGTTATATCGGCTGCGGCGTCACCACCGGCGTGGGCGCGGTGATCTTCACGGCCAGGGTGGAACCCGGCGCCAACGTGGTCGTGTTCGGCCTGGGCGGCATCGGCCTGAACGTGATCCAGGCGGCCAGGATGGTCGGCGCCGACAAGATCATCGGCGTGGACATCAACCCGGGCCGCGAACAGATGGCGCGCCAGTTCGGCATGACCCACTTCGTCAATCCGAAGGAAGTCGACAACGTGGTCGACGCCATCGTCCAGCTGACCGACGGCGGCGCCGACTATTCCTTCGAGTGCATCGGCAACGTCACCACCATGCGCCAGTCGCTGGAATGCTGCCACAAGGGCTGGGGCCAGTCGATCATCATCGGCGTGGCCGAAGCCGGCAAGGAAATCTCGACCCGTCCGTTCCAGCTGGTCACCGGGCGCGTCTGGAAAGGCTCGGCCTTCGGCGGCGCCCGCGGCCGCACCGACGTGCCCCGCATCGTCGATTGGTACATGGAAAACAAGATCAACATCGACGACCTCATTACCCATACCTTGCCTCTCGAGCGCATCAACGAAGGATTCGAGTTGATGAAGAGCGGGCAATCGATCCGTTCGGTAGTGCTGTACTAAGTCCAACGACAAGAGGAGACATGACCATGAACAGTGCAGTCCATATTCACCCGGCCGTCGATGAGGGCATTCCGCCGGAGGCGCCGGACTTCGCAGGCGGGACCCTGACCTGCCTGTGCGCCACCGACCCGGTGACGGTCGAGATCAAGGGGCAGGTGGCGCACAACCACGTATGCGGCTGCACCAAATGCTGGAAGCCGGCAGGGTCGCTGTTTTCCCAGGTCGCGGTGGTGCCGCGCGAGAACCTGCAGGTGGTCGCCAACGGCGACAAGCTGCAGCCGGTCGATGCCACCGCCACCATCGTGCGGCATGCCTGCCGCGAGTGCGGCGTGCACATGTATGGGCGCATCGAAAACACGGCGCATCCTTTCTACGGCCTGGACTTCGTGCACACCGAGCGCTCGAACCGGCGTGGCTGGGCGGCGCCCACCTTCGCGGCCTTCGTCTCCTCCATCATCGAGTCCGGCGCGCGGCCCGAAAACATGGGCGCCGTGCGTGCGCGCCTGAACGAGATCGGCTTGCCGCCCTACGACTGCCTGTCGCCGCCGCTGATGGACGCCATCTCGACCCACGTCGCCAAAGCCAAGGGCATCCTATGAAGCTCCTGCCCGTGCTGATGCTGGCATCCCTGGCGGCGCCGGCCACCGCGCAGCCCAACGAATTCCCGACCAGTGGGCGGGTGGAGTACGTGCTGGAGTGTATGCAAAAGCACGACGGCAAGTACGAGTTCCTCTACAAGTGCTCGTGCGTCATCGACCGCATCGCCGAGGCGATGCCTTACGAGGACTTCGTGGCGATGTCGACCGCCTTGCGCGACCAGGCCCTGGCAGGAGAGCGCGGCGGTGTGTTTCGTGATGCACCTACGGTCAAGGTCATGGCCGACAAGTACAAAACCATCCAGGCCGATGCGAACAAGGCCTGCCATGTGCAGCAGCGCTGAACCACAAGAAAACATTAGGAGACCAATATGTCATTGCAAACAAGACTGATCCGCTGGTGGCCCTGCCTCGTATTCGCCGCCTCGCCGGCCTTCGCGGCCGACTCCGATGTCGCACAGCTGAGCAAGGACCCGAAGAACTGGGCCATGCAGGCCGGTGACCTGAGCAACCAGCGTTACAGCGAACTCAAGCAGATCAACAGCAAGAACGCCAAAAACCTGCAGGTGGCCTGGACTTTCTCGACCGGCGTGCTGCGCGGCCACGAAGGCGGCCCGCTGATCATCGGCGACACGCTGTACCTGCACAGTCCCTTCCCGAACAAGGTGTTCGCGATCTCGCTGGACGACCAGAGCATCCGCTGGAAGTATGAGCCGAAGCAGGATCCGACCGTGATTCCGGTGATG
Source organism: Massilia sp. 01N417 (assembly GCF_056399645.1). Classification (NCBI taxonomy): domain Bacteria; kingdom Pseudomonadati; phylum Pseudomonadota; class Betaproteobacteria; order Burkholderiales; family Oxalobacteraceae; genus Massilia; species Massilia sp. 01N417. The sequence goes on from NZ_JBFTRS010000039.1 coordinate 5,869, forward strand.
TGCTGCGACACGGTCAACCGCGGACTCGCCTATTCGAACGGCAAGATCTTCCTGCAGCAGGCCGATACCACGCTGGTGGCGCTGGATGCCAAGACCGGCGCCGAACTGTGGAAGACCAAGGTCGGCGATCCGAAGATCGGCGAAACCACCACCAATGCACCGCACATCTTCAAGGACAAGCTGCTGACCGGCATCAGCGGCGGCGAGTTCGGCGTGCGCGGCCGCATCGCCGCCTACGATCCGAACACCGGCAAGCTGCTGTGGAAGGCCTTCAGCACCGGGCCGGACCAGGAAATGCTGATCGACCCGGCCAAGACCATGACCTGGACCGACGGCAAGATGGCGCCGGTCGGCCCCGACTCTTCGCTGAAGAGCTGGCAGGGCGACCAGTGGAAGCTGGGCGGCGGCACCACCTGGGGCTGGTACAGCTACGACCCGCAACTGAACCTGGTGTACTACGGCAGCGGCAACCCCAGCACCTGGAACCCGCGCCAGCGCCCGGGCGACAACAAGTGGTCGATGACGATCTTTGCCCGCGACCTCGACACCGGCATGGCGAAATGGGTCTACCAGATGACGCCGCACGACGAGTGGGACTATGACGGCGTCAACGAAATGATCCTGGCGGACATGAAGGTCAAGGGCCAGCCGCGCAAGGCACTGGTGCACTTCGACCGCAACGGCTTTGCCTACACGATGGACCGGCAGAGCGGCGAATTGCTCGTCGCCGAAAAATACGATCCGGCGGTCAACTGGGCCAGCCACATCGACATGAAGAGCGGACGTCCGGTCGTGGTGGCGAAGTACAGCACCGACAAGAACGGTCCGGACGTCAATTCGAAGGGCATCTGTCCTTCGGCCCTCGGCACCAAGGACCAGCAGCCCGCCACCTACTCGCACAAGACCGGCCTGTTCTATGTGCCGACCAACCACGTGTGCATGGACTACGAGCCCTTCCAGATCGAGTATACGGCCGGTCAACCCTACGTCGGCTCGACCCTGTCGATGTATGCGGCGCCGAACAGCCATGGCGGCCTGGGTAATTTCATCGCCTGGGATGCCAGCACCGGCAAGATCGTCTGGTCCAAGCCCGAGAAGTTCTCGGTGTGGAGCGGCGCATTGTCGACCGCCGGCGACGTGGTGTTCTACGGCACCCTGGAAGGCTATATCAAGGCGGTCGACCACAACGGCAAGGAACTGTGGAAGTTCAAGACCCCGTCCGGCATCATCGGCAACGTCACGACCTGGGAATACAAGGGCAAGCAGTATGTCGGCGTGCTGTCGGGCATCGGCGGCTGGGCCGGCATCGGCCTGGCGGCGGGCCTGACCAAGGGCACCGAAGGGCTGGGCGCCGTGGGCGGCTACAAGGACCTGGCCAAATACACCGAACTCGGTGGCGTGCTGACCGTGTTCGCGCTGCCGGATCGCTGATCCGCAGGATCCGTATCGCGCGGCCGCCGGCATCTCGCAGGCCGGTGGCCGTACCCTGTCATTACCGGAAATCGCCATGAACAAATTCGTGACCCTGATGTTGAGCGCGGCCGTCTGCATGGCCGCCGTACCCGCCGTCGCCGAGGAGGCTGCCGCGCCCGCGAGCGCCGCACCCTACAAGGTAGCCGACGGCAACAAGGTGGATGCCCAGACCCTGAGCGGCTGGAAGACCTGGCGCGCCCTGGCTTGCGAGCGCTGCCACGGCGCGGCGCAGGAAGGCATGGTCGGCCCCTCGCTGATCGACAGCCTGAAAGTGCTCACCAAAGAGCAGTTCAAGCAGACCGTCCTGCACGGCCGGATCGACAAGGGCATGCCCAACTTCGACGGCAGCAAGATGGTGGTCGAGAACATCGACAACCTGTATTCCTATTTGAAAGGACGCTCGGATGGCGCGATCCAGCCGGGCCACCTGAAGGAGATCGGCAAATGAGGTGGCCCGGCAGCCTGGGCAGGTTGGCGGGGGGCGCGCTGGCGCTGCTCTGCGTGGCCGGACCGATCGCCGCCCAACAGGCGATGAATGAGGCAGGGCCCGGCCAGGACAAGGTATTGCGTGTCTGCCAGGATCCGAACAACCTGCCGTTCTCGCACCGCGACCAGACCGGTTTCGAGAACAAGATCGCGGCCCTGTTCGCCCAGGAGCTGGGATGGAAGCTGGAACACACATGGTTCCCGCAGCGTATCGGCTTCATCCGCAATACCCTGCGCGCCAAGGTGGAGAATTCCGACCGTTTCAAGTGCGACCTGGTGACCGGCGTGCCGGCCGGGTTCGACATGGCGGCCACCACCCGTCCTTACTACCACTCGAGCTATGCGCTGGTGTACGTGAAGGGCAGGGGACTGGACGCCGTGCGCGGCCTGGACGACCTGGCGGCCTTGAAGCCTGAGCAGCGCGGCAAGCTGCGCTTCGGCGCCTTCACGTCCTCGCCCGTCACCGACTGGCTGATGGAGAACAGGCTCATGGAGCAGGTCGACTGGTACCAGAACCAGACCGGCGACGCCGAGCAGTACCCGGGCCAGATCATCGAGCGCGACCTCGCCAGCGGCAAGATCGACGTGGCCTTCGTCTGGGGACCGATCGCCGGCTACTTCGCACGCAATACGCACGCGGCGCCGATCGTGGCCGTGCCGCTTGCGTCGCGCCCGGGCATGAAGCTCGATTTCGAGATCGCGATGGCGGTGCGTCATGGCGACAAGGAATTCAGGCAGCGCATCGACCAGTTGATCGATGCCAACCGCGGCAAGATCGCCGCCATCCTCGACGAGTACGGCGTACCGCAGCTCGACCAGCAGGGACGGGTGCTCGCTTCTCAACGCCCGGGGAAACCATGATGCGCCGGCTCGCAGTGTTCGCGATGCTGGCCGCGCTTGCCGTGGGGCCGGCGGCCGCCCAGCAGATCTCGTCCGCCGAAACCCTGTTGTTCGAGACCGACCACCTGGCGCGCCTGAAGGCGCCGGCGACGCTGGTCTATGCCTTTCGCAAGGACAGCAACGTCGAGCCCGGCTTCAGCGACGAAGTGCGGCTCGACCTTGCCGAGGTCAAGGGCAAGCTGAGTGCGACCCTGCATTTCCTGTCGGGCGAGCACAGGCAGGACATTCCAGCGCTCGAGGAAGCCCATGGCAACCCGGTCCTGCTCGGCTTCCTCGAGCACGACATCGCCGAGATGAAGCGGCTGACCGGCGGCTCGACCAGTTATTTCCGCAAGCGGATCCGGATGGCGCTGGCGGAAAGCGCCCAGGTGGGCCGGCAGCAGATCGTCTACCAGGGCAGGACGCTGGATGCGCAGGTGGTGCGCATCCAGCCTTACCTGAACGACCCCATGCATGCACGCTTCGAGAAATACCTGCACAAGATCTACACCTTCGTCCTGAGCGAACAGGTGCCTGGAGGCCTGTATCAGTTGCGTACGTCGGTCGGCAAGCCGGAGCCGCTACGGACCGCCGCCAGCATGCCGGGCGTGCCGGCGCCTGTGCCCGTGATCGATGAAACCCTGACACTGATCAGCGTCACGCCCAAGCAGCCCTGAGTCGCATGGGACATCAGCAGGAGACACGCGATGGCGCCGTTGAAAGTATTCGCATTCGATTACGCGACCGCCGGCGGGCCGCTGCCGCGACGGCTGCCGCAGTCGCTCAGGCGCCAGGGCGACATGCTGCTACAGGCCCTGCAGGCCGACCTGCGCGCCGTGCCCGGCATCGAGCTGACGACGATCGCGCCGGTGCAGGACGCATCCGGGGCCCGGCCGGCTTTCAGCGAGCGCTTCCAGGCTGGACTGGAAGCGGCCGACGCGGTATGGCCCCTGGCGATCGAACCGGAAGGCTTGCTGGAACGCTTGTCGCGCGAGATCCTGGGCGCCAACCGGATCCTGCTGGGTAGTGCACCAGGTGCCGTGCATGTGGCAAGCAGCAAGCTCAACGTGGCGCGCGCGCTGGCGGATGGCGGCGTTCCGGTCGCCGCCACCTACAGTCCGCACGCCGCTTTGCCTGACGTGCGGGGGGCGTGGGTGGTCAAGCCCGACGGCGGTGCCGGTTGCTTCAACATCCGCCTGTTCAGCGATCGCGCGGCGGCGCTGGCGTGGATCCGTGTCGCGGCGGCGGAGGGTTATGTGCTGCAGCCCTTCATTGCCGGCAAACTGGGCAGCCTGTCCCTGCTGTGCTGCGATGGCGTGGCTCGGGTGCTGAGCTGCAACCTGGAGCGGGTGGCCATGCGCAACAACCGCTTCCACTTCCTTGGCAGCACTGTCGGCGGGCTGGAAGACCGCGATGGCGCTCTCGGCCGCCTGGCCCAGCAGGTGGCGGCGGCAATTCCCAGCCTGTGGGGCTATGTCGGCGTCGACTTCGCCCTCACCAGCGCAGGCCCCGTGGTGCTGGATGTGAATCCGCGTCTGACCGCCGCCTATGTCGGCCTGCACGCCGCGATCGGGCATAACCCGGCAGGCCTGGTGATCGAGCTGTTGAAGGGACCGGCGGCCATGCCCGGCCCCTTGCAGGCCCGCCGTGCCGTCAGCGTGGATCTCGGCGACGGCGCGGATGGCGCGGACTGAGGACTACCTGATCACGACGCCCCAGGGGAGTTTCCCGACCGGGATGTCGCGCAGCTTGGTCCGGCTTGCGGTGTCGATCACCGACACGCTGTTCGAGCGGCCATTCGCCACGTAGAGCTTGTTGCCGTCCGGTGTCAGCGCCATGTTCCATGGGCGCTGACCTACCGGAATCGTCGCCACGACCTGGTTGCTGTCGGTATCGATGACCGACACGCTGCCATCGCCGCCATTCGACACATAGACCTGTTTGCCGCCCGGATGGACGGCGATGCCGTTCGCACGCAGCCCGGCCTTGATGCGGGCAACGATGGCAAAGCTGCTGGTATCGATGACGAAGACTTCGTTGGCGTTCTCCGTCGCCACGTAGGCGCGGCTGCTGTCGGGCAGGAAACCGATGCCGCGTGGGCGCGCACCGACCGCGACCTGGCCTACCTGCTTGCGTGCGGCGAAATCGATGATGTCGACGGCGTCGCCTTCTTCCGCGCTGACGAAGAGCAGGCGGCCGTTCGGGCTGAACACCGCGTGCTCGGGGTTCTTGCCGTGGACCTTGATCGCGAACGCCAGCGCATTGCTGCGTGTGTCGACCACCGCGATATCGTTCTTGCCCTCGACCGCCGCCGCTACCCAGCGCCCATCGGGGGACATCGAGACACCTTCCGGCGACTCTCCCAGCGCGATCGCTGCGCCCGGTTTGCGGGCGGCGATGTCGACCAGTTGAAGGCTATTGTTCGGCTGGTCGCTGACGTACAGCCAGTGCCTGTCGAGGCCGACCGCCAGGCCGCGCGGCTTGCTGCCGCCGGGCAGGGAGGCTACCACCTGGTCGGTGGCGGTATCGATGACGGACACCGTGCCGGCACCCTCGTTGGGGACATAGGCGAAGGGTTCGGCATGCAGGAAGGAGGGCAGCGCCGCCAGCAGCGCCAGGGTGGTCGAAACGAGGTGCGTCGGGTTGAGAGTCATCGGTTCTCCAGGGGAAGGCCGGCGTGGCGGCGGATGCGTCGCACGGTACGGCGTGGCCACATGCGCCACAACAGGCCGTCGCGATCGATCAGCATGTGCTTGGCGACCGCAAGCACATGCACGCCGACGAACAGCGCGAGCAGCAGCGCGGTGAGATGGTGGGTCTGGTTGAAGAGGACGTACAGCGCCCTGTCGTCGGGCCCCCAGGGCGGCAGGCGCACCAGGTTGAAGAACTTGATGCCATGCTTGCTGAAATTCGATGCGAGATAGCCGGATAGCGGCAGCATCAGCATGCAAAGATACAGGACTGCATGGCTGAGCCTGGCCGCGTGCCGCTGCCAGGCCGGCATGCTGTCGGGCAGTGGCGGTGGCGCATGCATCAGGCGCCAGGCGAGGCGCAGCACGATCAGCAGGCCGATCAGGATGCCGCTGCTCTTGTGCAGGTTGACGTACATGCCGCGTTCCGGCGTGCCGCGCGGAATATCGTCCAGCATCAGGCCAAATGCGAATTGGCCGAGCAGCAGCAGGGCGATCAGCCAGTGCAGGACGATGGCCGTGGTCGTGTAGCGGTCGCGTTCGGGCTTGTGCATGGGCTCCGCTCAGTGAACCAGCGATTTCTCGGGCGGCTTGATGTTGAGCCGCTGCAGCTTGCGGTACAGTGTATTGCGGCTGATGCCCAGCTCCCGCGCCACGCCGCTCAGGTTCCATTCGTGACGCTGGAGTTCCTGCAGCAGCGCGCGCCGCTCGGCGCTTTCGAGCGTGTTCAGGCTGGATTCGGTCATTGCTCCCGCTTCCATTCCGGTACGGGCCGGCGGCGGCGCCTCGGCAGTCGTATCCCGGTATTCGGGCGGCAGGTCGCGCACGGTCAGGCAGTCTGTGTCCCGCAGGGCGATCATGCTGCGCAACAGGTGACGCAACTGGCGTACGTTGCCGGGCCAGCGCTGCTGTTCGAGCACGGACAGGAGGCGAGCATCGAGCTCGACCGGGCTGCCCTCGTCGCTTTCCTCCGTCGCCAGGTGGCGGATCAAGGCTGCGCGGTCTGCGCGCTCGCGCAAGGGCGGCAGGGTGAGCGTCACGCCCTGCAAGCGGTAATACAGGTCTTCGCGGAAGACGCCGAGTTCGATCTTCTTCTGCAGGTCGCAATGGGTGGCGCTGATGAGGCGGATGTCGAGCTTGACCGGGGTCTCGCTCCCGAGCGGAACCACTTCGCGCTCCTCGAGTACCCGCAGCAGCCGGGCCTGCAGGGCAACCGGCATGTCGCCGATCTCATCGAGGAAGAGCGTGCCCGAATTGGCCTGCAGGAGTTTGCCGCGCTGTCCCTCCTTGCTGGCGCCCGTGAAGGCACCGGAGCGATAGCCGAACAGTTCGCTCTCGATCAGCGATTCCGGTATCGATGCGCAATTGATTGCTATAAAAGGACGGCTGGCCCGGCTGCCGGACGCGTGGATGGCACGCGCGAACATCTCCTTGCCAGTGCCGGTCTCGCCCAGCAGCATGATTGCGACGTTCCGTTCGAGAACGCGTTTGGCTTTCTCGACATTGGCCGCCATGACGGGATCGCCGAACTGCAATTTGTCGAGCGGGCTGTCGGGCTGGATGGAGAATTCTTCCTTGGCGGCGACCCCGGGCAGGAGTCCGATCGGTGCCGCATGGCGTGGACTGGCAGCCGACAGGGGCTGGTACATCACGCCGAAAAAGCGCGCGCCGTTGCGGATCTCAAAGATCGGTACCGGATGGAAGGCTTTCCTGACCGTGCTGTCGATGAGGCCGGAAAAGGTAATGTTGAACAGCTCGGTGATGTCGCGGCCGACGATCTCGCTGCGGTCGTTGAATCCGAGCTGGAACAGGGCACAGCGCGTCGCGGCCAGCACCTTGCCGGTGACACTCAAGGCGATCGCACCTTCGCTCAAGGTGCCGACGAACTCCGGGCGGTTATGAAAACGCAGGATGAAATCATGGCGGAACTGGTGCAGGAACACCCGGTTTTCGATCATCTGTACCGACATGCTGACCAGCGCGAGTGTGTGTTGCTGGGCCAGGCGCGATTCGCCGGAGGCGTCGAGCACACCGACCAGCTCGCCTTCGTGATCGAAGATCGGCGCCGCAGCGCAGGAGAGGCCGGTGTTCCTGGACAGGTAGTGCTCGTCCTGGTGCACGGTTACGGGGCGTCGTTCGAACAGGCAGGTGCCCATGCCGTTGGTTCCCTGCGCACGTTCGCTCCATACCGCACCGGGCATCAGGCCGGTCTTCGATGCCGCATGCGTGAAGGCGGGGTCGCCGAAATAATTGAGCAGCACCCCCTCGCGGTCGGTCAGCATGATTGCGTAGCCGGAGCCCGCCAGTTGCTGGTACAGGTTGGCCATCTCGACTTTGGCGACCGCCTGGACATCGGCCAGGCGTTCCTGGCGCTCCCGTAATTCGGCGAACGGGACGACTTCGGGCTCGGCGCAGGTGCCGGGATCGAGCCGGTACTCGTCGAGGCATCGTATCCAGGACTGGGTAATGCGGTTTGCGCTTCCAGGACGTCCGGGTCCGTTTCGGCTTTGAACGACCGAGCGGACACGGTTGACGTGTTCCACGGCAAAGTTTGGCATGCTGTCTCCTGCGTCCTCACTCACGTGCCGGGCAAGGCGCCGGCCATGGCTTGTTATCGTATGGACTGTTATTGAGTTGCAACCACAGCATCAGATAGTACTCTCGGCAGCGAATAGTTCAAGTGTTCACAATATTTTTAACCAATAGCGTTGTCGGAAGAGCCCGATTTCCCGAAGTCCAGACAGGTATCATGGCTCATTGAATCAGCGTGAACTGTTCGCTCATATCGAGGCCTGGGGTCCAGATGCGCCGTCCGCACAACAGGACTTGTTGGCGCCACCGAGTTTTGCTATAGTTCGCGTCCTGCTTCTGCAGCGCACGAAAAGTTTAATAGAATCAACGAATTAAACTTGTATAAACGGCCATGCCGAGTGCACTGCAGAAAAAGATGGAGTTGACGAGGTAAGCGAAACACGGCATAATCTCATTCCTCTGCTGCTGACGAACAAAACGATTCGCCGGATGCAGCAAGGCAGTACCGAATACGATCTTTAACAATCAACAGTCGATAAGTGTGGGCGTTTGATGAAGTGCCAGCATCCTTCGGGGTGCTGAATGCTTAAATTATAAAATGTTCACAAAAAGTATAACGTTGCTCAGCAATGAGTAACGGTCAGTATTTTGAGTGGGCGACTCCGCTAGCAATAGCGGATGACACGAAAGTGTCGCAAACAGAGATTAAACTGAAGAGTTTGATCCTGGCTCAGATTGAACGCTGGCGGCATGCTTTACACATGCAAGTCGAACGGCAGCGCGGGGCAACCTGGCGGCGAGTGGCGAACGGGTGAGTAATACATCGGAACGTACCCAGAAGTGGGGGATAA
>NZ_JBFTRS010000040.1:0-14179 GCF_056399645.1 Massilia sp. 01N417
TGTCATGTCGCCCACTCAAAATACTGACCGTTACTCATTGCTGAGCAACGTTATACTTTTTGTGAACATTTGATAATTTAAGCATTCAGCACCCCRAAGGRTRCTGGCACTTCATCAAACGCCCACACTTATCGACTGTTGATTGTTAAAGATCGTATTCGGTACTGCCTTGCTGCATCCGGCGAATCGTTTTGTTCGTCAGCAGCAGAGAAGTGAGATTATGCCGTGTTTCGCTTACCTCGTCAACTCATCCTTTTTCGCAGTGTGCACTCGTTGTTGAATCTCGACGGTGCGCTGCAGAAGCAGGACGCGAACTATAGCAAAGCCGCCTGCAGTCTGCAACGCTTGCCCGTATGCTATCTTTGCCGCTTTTATCACTCCCCGCCAGCATGCGCCTGCCTTCCATTACCGCTACCGCCAATCCAGAACTCGCCAGCCGACTCGACGATGCGATCAATAACAAGACCAAGCCGCTCGGGAGCCTCGGCGCCCTGGAAAGCCTGGCAAAGCAACTCGGCCTGATCCAGCAGACCGTCGCGGTATCGGTCGACCGGCCGGCCATCATCGTGTTCGCGGGCGACCACGGCGTGGTCGCCGAAGGCATCTCCGCCTACCCGCAGGATGTGACCTGGCAAATGGTCGAGAACTTCCTCGCCGACGGCGCCGCCATCAATGTATTCGCGCGCCAGAACGGTGCCGCCTTATATATCGTCGATGCCGGCGTGAATCACGACTTCGGCGCCCGCCCCGGCCTCCTCGACCGCAAGGTCGCCCATGGCACCCGCAACTTCGCGCTCGAACCGGCGATGACGGCCGAACAATGTACGGCGGCGATGGCACATGGCGCGGCCCTGGTGGCCGGGCTGCCGGGCAATGTGGTCGGCTTCGGCGAAATGGGCATCGGGAACACGACCGCCGCCGCCGCGCTGATGCACAAGCTGGCCGGCGTAGCGGTCGCGGATTGCGTCGGTGCCGGCACCGGCCTGTCCCCGCAGGGCGTGCTGCGCAAGCAGCAAGTGATCGAGGCAGCCGTCGAACGCCATGCGGGCGTGAGCGATCCGCTCGGCGTGCTGGCCACCTTCGGCGGCTTCGAGATCGCGATGATGACCGGCGCCATGCTGCAGGCGGCATCCATGCGCAAGACCCTGCTGATCGACGGCTTCATCGTCAGCTCCGCCCTGCTCGCCGCCAGCCGCATCGCGCCCGCCATCCTCGACTATTGCGTGTTCGCCCACTGCTCCGACGAAGCCGGCCACCGCCGCATGCTGGAACAGCTGGGCGCCCGTCCCTTGCTGCAGCTGGGGATGCGCCTGGGTGAAGGCACCGGCGCTGCGCTCGCGCTGCCGCTGCTGCACGCGGCCGCCAACTTCCTGAACGAGATGGCGACCTTCTCCTCCGCCAGCGTCAGCGAAAAATCCGCCGCCGAATAAAGACACCAAGATGCAGCAGGTCCGCCTCTTCTTCATCGCACTGCAGTTCTTCACGCGGCTGCCGATTCCATCCTGGGTCGGCTTCGAAGCCAGCTGGCTGCAGCACGCCTCGCGCTACTTCCCGCTGGTCGGCTGCGTGGTCGCGGCCATCGCGGCCGGGGTCTACTTCGCCGCCGCCCTCGTGCTGCCGGCGCCGGTAGCGGCCGTGCTGTCGACCGCCGCCTCGATCTACCTGACCGGCGCCTTCCATGAGGATGGCTTCGCCGATACCTGCGACGGCCTGGGCGGCGGCATGACCCGCGAGCGCGTGCTCGAGATCATGAAGGATTCGCGGGTCGGCGCCTACGGTGCGATCGGCATCGTCTGCATGCTGGCCGCCAAGCTGACGGCGCTGGCGATGCTGCCGCCGCGCGTGGCGGTCGGCGCCCTGTTCCTCGCTCACCCGCTGTCGCGCCTGGCCGCCGCTTCGCTGATCTGGAAGCTGGACTATGTGCGCGGCGAAGGCAAGGCCAAGCCGCTGGCCCAGCAGATGAGCGGCGCCGAATTCGCGATCGCGACGATGTCCGCCCTGCTGCCGGTGCCGGTCCTGCTGGCGAGCGGCTGGATCGCATCGCCGGCCGTGCTGGCGGCCGTGCTGGCGGCCCTGCTGGCCGCCTTCTGGCTGGGCCGCAAGCTTCACATGCGCCTCGGCGGCTATACGGGCGATTGCCTGGGCGCGGTGCAGCAGCTGGCCGAGGCCCTGATCTACGTGGGCGTGCTGGCCACCCTCGGCCATGGCGCCTGGACCTGAACGGTGAAACTCTACCTGGTCCGCCATCCTCAGCCCGAGGTCGGCCAGGGCCTGTGCTACGGCGCCAGCGACGTCGCGGTCACGCAAGCCGAGCTCGCGCGCGTGCATGCCAGCCTGCGCATGGCCGGCCTGCCCGGGCAGTTGCCGGTGATTGCCAGTCCGCTGCGGCGCTGCGCCGAGCTGGCGCGGCGCCTGCAGCCGTACGGCCTGCGCTTCGATGCGCGCCTGGCCGAGATGGATTTTGGCCGCTGGGAGCTGCAGCCCTGGGACGCGATCCCGCGCGACGAAGTCGACGCCTGGGCCGCCGACCTGCTCCACTACCGCCCCGGCGGTGCCGAATGCGTGCTCGACGTCGCGCGCCGCGTGGCGGCCTTCGTCGACGACCTGCGCCAGGCCGGCGATGCCGAAGCGCTGCTGGTCTGCCATGCCGGCACCATCCGTCTCCTGTGCGCCATGCGCGACGCCGGGAGCCTCGACGAAGCCGCATTGAACGCCGCCCGCAGGCCGCACCGCATCGCTTACGGCGAAGTCGTCACGCTGGAAGTTTGACAACACGACGGGCTATTGGCCGTATAATGTCGGCGTTTTGGTGCTCGCGCCTGTGTTCTCAGGCGCAGTTAAACGGGAAACACGAAGCTCCTTGAACGAGCCGACGTGTGCTGCCCCCGCAACGGTAAGCAAGTGCCGCATGACGCGAAAGCTGATGCGGCAACCGTCTTCTCATACCACTGTGCGCAAGCATGGGAAGGTCAGACGGCCACACTTGCCAGCCCGGATACCGGCCAAAAGGTGGAAGCGACCGGCTTGCCGGCGTTTCTGTTCAATCTGGCCTACGGGGACGTCGGCCGGTTGTCCACGAAAGAAAAACAACGTCATGAGCTTTCCCGTTTCACGGCAGGCGGCCGCGCCCCTGCTCGCCCTCACCCTTGCCCTGCCTTCGATTTCCGCCCTCGCCGATCCAGCGCTCGAGACCGTGGTCGTCACCGCCGCCCGCACGCCCCAGCGCGCCGACGAGGTGATCCCCGACGTTACCGTCATCTCCAGCGACGAAGTCGCCCGTGCCGGCGCCGGTTCGGTGGCCGACCTCCTGCGCCGCCAGCGCGGCATCGAGATCGTGCGTAACGGCGGCCCGGGCGCCAGCACCAGCGTCTATCTGCGCGGCGCCAACAGCAACCAGGTCGTGGTCCTGATCGACGGCGTGCGCATCGGCTCCTCGACCACCGGCGCCGCCAGCTGGAATGCGATCCCGCTGTCCTCGATCGACCACATCGAGATCGTCTACGGCCCGCTCAGCTCCCTGTACGGCGCCGACGCGATCGGCGGGGTGGTGCAGATCTTCACGAAGAAGAGCGCGGGCATGCCTGCCTTCAGCGCCAGCGCCGGCGGCGGCAGCTACGGCACCAGCCAGTATGACGCCAGCGTGCACGGTTCCACCGGCGGCGAACACAGCGTCAGCTACGCCCTGAGCAGAGCGCGCGAGGATTCGAGCGGTTTCTCGGCCACCCGCTCCGGCTCGTCGAGCTACAACAAGGACGACGACGGCTACACCCGCAACAGCGTGAACGGGCGCCTGGCCCTGCAGCTCGCGCCGGGACACGAAGTGGGCGCGCAATTCCTGAAGAGCCGCCTGCGCGCGCAATACGACAGCGGCGCCTCCAGCTACGACACCCACAGCGAGCAGGACATCGACAGCTATGCGGTGTTCCTGAACGATCACATCCTGCCGAACTGGCGCAGCAGCCTGCAGGCCGCCCGCTCGAACGACAGGCTGGGCAGCTTTACCAGCGCGGCCGCCAGCGGCGCCAGCCAGATCGATACGCGCCAGGATGAAACCACCTGGCAGAATACCTTCGACCTCGACGGCGATACCCTGCAGGTCCTGTTCGGCCACCGCAAGGAAGAGGTGCTGTCCAGCTCCAGCACGGCCCTGAACCGTTCGCGCATCACCGACTCGGTCGCCGCCGCCTACGATATGCGCCGCGGCAGCCACCTGCTCGATCTCAGCCTGCGCAAGGACCATTCCGTCTACGGCGGCAAGACCACCGGCGCGGCCGGCTATGGCTTCGAGTTCAGCAAGGACTTGCGCGCCACCGCCAGCGTTGGCACCAGCTTCCGCGCACCAACCTACAACGAGCTGTACTACCCGGGTTACGGCCTGCCGACCAACAAGCCGGAACAGGGCCGCAATGCCGAGGCCGGCTTGCGCTGGCAGGTCGCCGGCGCCGAGCTGCAGGCGAACTACTACCGCAACCGCCTGACCGACATGATCGTGACGCTCAATCCCTGCCCGGGCCGCACCGGCAGCTGCGCCTACAACGTCAACCACGCCCTGCTCGAAGGCCTGACGATGTCGGCCGAGACACGCCTCCATGGCCTCGACCTGCGCGCCAGCGTCGACCTCCAGGATCCGCGCGACGAGACCACCGGCAAGCAACTGGCGCGCCGTTCGCGCCGCCACGCCAGCCTGACGGCCGGCTACGCGCTCGACCAGTTCGACCTCGGCGCCGAGCTGCAGGCCTCCGGCAGCCGCTTCGACGACGCCGCCAACCTCAATCGCCTGGGTGGCTACGGCCTGCTGAACCTGTACACTACATGGCGGTTCACGCGCGACTGGTCGGTGCTGCTGCGCCTCGACAATGCGGCGGACAAGCGCTACGACCTGGCGCGCAACTACGGCACGGCCGGACGCAGCTGGTTCGCCGCGCTGCGCTACGGTATCCGTTAATTCACTCATCAAGCCAGCATGCATCCACTTCATCATTCCGCCGCGCGCCAGCGCACCACCATGATCGTCGGCTCGCTCCTGCTGGCCGCCCTTGCCTGCCTGCTGTTCTCCGGCACCACGGGTTCGGTCACGGTCGGGCTGGCGGAATTGCCGGACGCGGTGGATCAGGTGCTGCACGGCCGCCAGGACACGCTGGCGGCTTCGCTGCTGGCGCTGCGCGCAGGCCGCGCGCTGACGGCCTTCGTCACCGGTGGCGCGCTGGCGCTGGCGGGCATCATGATGCAGGCCCTGCTGCGCAACCCGTTGGCCGATCCTTATGTACTGGGAATCTCGGCCGGGGCCTCGGTCGGCGCCCTGTTCGCGCTCCTGATGATGTGCGCGGCGGTGGTGGTCGACGGCGCCGCCCTGCTCGGTGCGGTGGCGGTGTCGATGTTGCTGTATCTATTGGCGCGGCGCGACATGCGCGGCGGCGTGGCGGCGGAAGGCGGCACCTCGACCCTGCTGCTGACCGGCGTCATCCTGATGTCGGCCTGCATGGCCCTGGTGACCCTGATGCTGTCGATCGCACCCGAAGGCGCCCTGCGCAACATGGTGTTCTGGATGATCGGCGACCTGGCCGGCACGCCGCTGCGCGTACTGCCCTGGATCGTGCTGGCCGGCGGCCTCGCTTTTGCCCTCCGCAATGCGCGCGCGATGAATGTGCTGGCCCTGCATGCCGATACCGCGCGCACGCTCGGCATCGAAGTCGGCCGGCTGCGCAAGGGCCTGTTCTTCGTCTCCGGCGTGCTGACCGCCAGCGCGGTGACGAACGCGGGTTCGATCGGCTTCGTCGGCCTGATCGTGCCGCATGCCTGCCGCTTCGCCTTCGGTCCGGACCACCGGGTGCTGATTCCCTCGGCCGTGCTGCTGGGCGGCAGCTTCCTGGTCTTGTGCGACACCCTGGCGCGCACCGTGATCGCCCCGACCCAGCTGCCGGTCGGCGCCATCACGGCCCTGATCGGCGCGCCGGTCTTCCTGTACCAATTGCACCAGCTGCGAAAATAAGATGATTACGACCGAAGGACTCACGCTGGAGGTGGCCGACCGCACGCTGGTGCGGGACCTCGACTGGGCCGTACAGGCCGGCGAATGCTGGAGCATCATCGGCCGCAACGGCGCCGGCAAGAGCACCCTGCTGCGCACCGTGGCCGGGCTGCGCGGCGCGAACCAGGGCACGGTGCGGCTCGACGGCCGCGTGCTGGACGACTGGCCGCTGGAAGAGCTGGCGCGCCGGCGCGCCTACCTGGCGCAGTCGCGCACCGACGCCTTCGCCTACAGCGCGATCGACACCGTGCTGTCGGCGCGCCACCCCTACCATGCGAACCGCTATTGGGAAGGCAGCGACGACCACCAGGCCGCCCTGCAGGCCCTGGCGGCGATGGAAGTCGAGCACCTGGCCCGGCGCGACGTGCGCACCCTGTCCGGCGGCGAGCGCCAGCGCGTCGCGATCGCCGCCCTGCTGGCCCAGGACACGTCCCTGCTATTGCTGGACGAGCCGGCCAATGCGCTCGACCTGGCGCACCAGGTGAGCGTGACCGGCCTGCTTGCGCGCCTGTGCCGGCGCGAGCGCAAGACGGTCGTCATGATCGGCCACGACCTCAACCTGGCCTACGGCATCTCCACCCACGCCCTGCTGCTGCGCGGCGACGGCGGCTGGCTGGCCGGACCGGTCGCGCAGGTGATGCAGCCGGCCGTGCTGGGCGACTACCTCGGCCACCCGATCGAGATGATCGAACACGGCGGCCGCCGCATCTTCATTCCTTTCGAAGACCACCATGAACGACATGACTCCTGAAGACACTGCTTCCGCTACTACTGCGCTGAACGAGCGCCACCGCCAGCGCATGGAGCGCAAGAAGGCCGTCATCGACGCCAAGATCGCGGCCGCCGACAAGAAGATCGGCATCATCATCGTCAATACCGGCAACGGCAAGGGCAAGAGTTCGAGCGCCTTCGGGATGGCGGTGCGCGCGCTGGGCCACGGCATGAAGGTGGGCGTGGTCCAGTTCATCAAGGGCGCGATGTCGACCGGCGAAGAACAATTCCTGCGCCGCTTTCCCGACGAGGTCAGCTTCCACGCGATGGGCGAAGGCTATACCTGGGAAACCCAGAACCGTGAACGCGACATCGCCAAGGCCGAGGAAGCATGGCAGCAGGCCAAACGCTTCCTGGCCGATCCGGAGGTCGGCCTGGTGGTGCTGGACGAGTTGAACATCGCCCTCAAATACCGCTACCTGGACGTGCACGCGGTGATCGCCGACCTGCTCGACCGCCCCGCCATGCAGCACGTGGTGGTGACCGGACGCGCGGCGCCGCCCGAACTGATCGAGGTGGCCGACACCGTCACCGAGATGAACGTGGTCAAGCACGCCTTCAAGGCAGGCATCGCGGCGCAGGCCGGCACGGAGTGGTGATGGATCATCCCGGCGCACGCATGCTGCTGGTGGCGGCCACCGCTTCCGGCCAGGGCAAGACCACCGTCACTGCCGCCCTCGCGCGCGGCCTGGTCCGCCAGGGCCAGCGCGTACGCGTCTTCAAGTGCGGCCCCGATTTCATCGACCCGATGCTGCTGGAGCGCGCCTGCGGTGCGACCGTGCACACCCTTGATTTGTGGATGGTCGGCCTGCAGGAGTGCCGGCGCCGCCTGGCGGCAGCCGCGCGCGAGGTCGACGTGGTGCTGATCGAAGGCGTGATGGGCCTGTACGACGGCAAGCCCTCGGCCGCCGACCTGTCGCGCGCCTTCGACATCCCGGTGCTGGCCGTGATCGACGCTTCCGCCATGGCGCAGACGGCGGGCGCCGTGGTGCTGGGCTTGCGCGACTACGGTCCGGTGCAGATGGCCGGCGTGGTCGCGAATCGCGTGGCGAGCGAGGGCCATCGCCAGATGGTGGCGGCTTCGCTGCGCGGCATTCCGCTGCTGGCGACCTTGCCGAAACAAGCGCGCCGCCTGCCCGAGCGTCACCTGGGCCTGGTGCTGCCGGGCGAAGTCGACGACATCGACGCCATCCTCGACGAACTGGCCGACCAGCTGCATCTCGACACCGAGGCCTGGCAGGCGATCACGCCGCGCCTGCCGGAACACGCCGATCCGGAACAAGCGATTCCGCCGGTGCTGGCCGGGAAGACGGTGGCGATCGCGCGCGACGCCGCCTTCTGCTTCATCTATCCCGCCAACCTGGACGTGCTGCGCAGCCTCGGCGCGCAACTGCGCTTTTTCTCGCCGCTGGCCGGCGAGCCCGTACCGCCGGGGACGGACGCCGTCTGGCTGCCGGGCGGTTATCCGGAACTGCATACGGAAGCCCTGTCGCGGGCGGCGCCCTGGCGCGACTCGATCCGCGCCATCCACGCCGCCGGCCTGCCGATCCTGGCGGAGTGCGGCGGCATGATGGCGGTCGCGGAATCGATCACCGACAAGGACGGCCAGTGCTGGGCCATGCCGGCCGTGCTGCCCGGCCGGGTCGTCGTGCAGCAACGCCTGGCCGGGCTCGGATCGCAGGAAATGCCGACCGCCGCCGGCGAGCTGCGCGGCCACACCTTCCATTACTCGACGATGGACACCGACCTCGAACCGGTCGCGTACACGGTCAAGCAGCCATCGGGTCTGCGCGGCGAAGCGGTGTACCGGCACGGCTCGCTGACGGCATCCTACTTCCACGGCTTTTTCGCCTCCAATCCGCTGGCCGCGGCCGCCCTGTTCACGCAGGAGGCGCCATGAGCCGTACCCTCGTCTTCGGCGGCGCCCGCTCCGGCAAGAGCGCCCTGGCCGAGCGCCTGGCGCGCGAATCCGGCAAGGAAGTGGTCTACCTGGCGACCTCGCATGCCGGCGACGCCGAGATGGCGGCGCGCATCGCCCACCACCGCGAACGCCGCCCCGAAGCCTGGCAGACGGTGGAGGAGCCGGCCGCGCTGGCGCAGGCCCTGCGCCGCATGTGTGCGCCGGACCGCATCGTGCTGGTCGACTGCCTGACCCTGTGGCTCAGCAACCTGATGTTTTCGACGCAGCAGGACTATCCGGAGGTCGGAAAAGTCGAGCTGCCACCCTTGTTCACCTGGGAGCGTTCCGACCTGCTGGCCTGGCTGGACGAAGCGCCCGCCGGTGAAGTCATCTTCGTCTCGAACGAGGTCGGCATGGGCATCGTGCCGGTTGGCGCGGTGTCGCGCAGCTTCGTCGACGAAGCCGGCCGCCTGAACCAGGAAGTGGCGGCGCGCTGCGAGCGTGTGCTGTTCGTCGCCGCCGGCCTGCCGCTGGCCCTGAAGGGATCGCCGTGCTGAGCGGACTGGCGCCGCTCACGCTCGCGCTGCTGCTGGCGGCCGGGGTCGCGCTCGACCTGCTGCTGGGCGAGGCGCGGCGCTGGCATCCGCTGGTCGGCTTCGGCCGCCTGGCGCAGTGGCTGGAGCGGCGTCTGAACGCCGGCGGCCTGCGCATCGCGCGCGGGTCGCTGGGCTGGGCACTGGCGGTGCTGCCCCCTAGTTGCATCGCCGCCTGGCTGTGCGCTGCCGGAGGCGCGGTTGGCCTGGCCTGCCATGCCATCCTGCTTTACCTCTGCCTCGGCCTGCGCAGCCTGCGCGACCACACGCTGCCGATCCACGAGGCGCTGGCGAGCGGCGACCTGGCGCGCGCACGCTGGCTGACCTCGCGCATCGTCAGCCGCGACACCACGGATGCGAGCGAAGCCGACCTGGCGAAGGCCGGCGCCGAATCGCTGCTCGAGAACGGCAACGACGCCGTGTTCGGCACGCTGTTCTGGTTCCTGGTCGGCGGCGGCGCCGGCGCCCTGCTGTTCCGCCTGGCGAACACGCTGGACGCGATGTGGGGTTACCGGAATACGCGTTTCAATCTGTTCGGCCGCGTGGCCGCGCGCATCGACGACGCCTTGAACTATGTGCCGGCGCGCCTGACCGCACTGTCGTATGCGCTGCTGGCACCAGCCGCCGGTCGCCGGCGCGCGCTGCGCTGCTGGCGCGCCCAGGCGCCTGCATGGAGCAGCCCGAACGCCGGCCCGGTGATGGCCAGCGGCGCCGGCGCCCTCGGCATCAGCCTGGGCGGCGCCGCGGTCTATGACGGCGAGGTCGAGCAGCGGCCGGTGCTGGGCAGCGGCCCGGCCGCTGCCGCGGGCGATATCCGACGCGCCTGGCGCCTGGTCTTCCATACCACCCTGCTGTGGACGGTCGCCGCGCTCGGCCTCGGCGCCGTCTTCTGGCAGAGCGGAGCGCCGCATGCTTGAACACGGCGGCAACCTGCGCGAGGCCCGCCAGCGCTTTGGCGGCGAGGACTGGATCGACCTCTCCACCGGCGTCAATCCGGCCGGCTATCCGGCGCCGGCGCTGCCGCCCGACGCCTGGCAGCGCCTCCCGGAACCGGATCCGGCGCTCGTCGATGCTGCCTGCGCGTGGTACGGTGCCCGCGCCCTGCTGCCGGTGGCCGGCACCCAGGCCGCGATCCAGGCCCTGCCGCGCCTGCGCCCACCGTCGCGGGTGACGGTGGCCGCGCCCTCGTATGCGGAGCATGCCCATCACTGGGCACAGCACGGCCACACCTTGCGCTTGACCGGCTACCCGATGCTCGACGCCGCGGTGGTGAACAGCGACGTGGTCGTGGTCTGCAACCCGAACAATCCGACCGGCGACGTGGTCCCGCCGGCCACGCTGCTGCGCTGGGCCTCGGAGCTGGGCGCACGCGGCGGCTGGCTGGTGGTCGATGAAGCCTTCGGCGACACGGCGCCGGCACTGAGCGTGGCCGCGCACGCCGGCCAACCGGGCCTGGTGGTGCTGCGCTCGGTCGGCAAGTTCTTCGGCCTGGCCGGACTACGGCTGGGTTTCGTGGCGGCCGAGCCTCCGCTGCTGGCGGCGCTGGCGGACCTGCTCGGGCCCTGGACGGTCAGCGGCCCGGCCCAGCAGGTGGCATTGGCGGCGCTGGGCGACGCGGCGTGGCAGCAGGCGACGCAGGAGCGCCTGGCGCGCGACGGTGCGCGGCTGCGCGGACTGCTCGCGGCCTACGGCATCAAGGCGTCCGGCACGCCGCTGTTTCACTGGTGGACGGAACGACACCCCGAGGAATTTCATGAACATATGGCGCGCCACGCGATCTGGGTGCGCCTGTTCCGCCAGGCGGCGCGCGGCATTCGCCTCGGCCTGCCCGCCCGGGAAAAGGACTGGGACCGTATCGAACACGCACTTCAAGAATGGAAGCAACGATGAATACTTCGAAAGCACTGATCTTGCTGGCCGCCCTGGCGGCAAGCCAGGTCCAGGCCGCCGTCACCGTCAAGGACGACGACGGCAATACCATTACCCTGCAGAAGCCGGCCCAGCGCGTGATCTCGCTGGCCCCGCACGTCACCGAAATGCTGTTCGCGGCCGGCGGCGGCAGCCATGTGGTCGGGGTAGTCTCTTACAGCGACTTCCCGGAAGAAGCGAAAAAGATCCCGCAGATCGGCTCCAACCGCGAGGTCGACCTGGAACGCATCATGGCGCTCAAGCCCGACCTGATCGTGGTCTGGCGCCACGGCAGCTCGGAGCGCCAGATCGACATGGTGCGCAAGCTCGGCGTGCCGATCTACCACAGCGAGCCGGTCAAGCTCGAAGACATTCCGGAAAGCCTGGCCAGGCTCGGCCAGCTGATGGGCACCGAGAAGGTGGCCAATCCGGCCGCCGCCGAGCTGCACCGGCAACTGGCCAGCCTGCGCAGCCGCTATGCCAACCGTCCGACGGTGCGAACCTTCTACCAGGTCTGGGACAAGCCGCTGTACACCCTCAGCGGCAAGCACATCGTCAGCGACGCGCTGCGCCTGTGCGGCGGCGAAAACATCTTCGCCAAACTGTCGGTGACGGCGCCGGTGGTCAGCGTGGAAGGCGTCCTGCAGGAGAATCCGGAAGCGATCTTCGCCACGGCCGAGAAGAATTACGGCGGCGTGAACATGTGGAAGCCCTACGGCACCCTGCTGGCGGTGCGCAACGATAACCTGTTCACCATCGACGGCAACCTGATGAACCGCTCCGGCCCGCGCATGATTCTAGGGGCCGCAATGCTGTGCGAGAAGCTCGAACTGGCGCGCCAGCACCGGACCAAATGAAGCCCTTCCCCTACCGGACCCTGATGATACAGGGGACGACCTCCGACGCCGGCAAGAGCACGGTGGTGGCCGCCCTGTGCCGGCTCCTGAAGCGATCCGGCGTGAAGGTGGCGCCGTTCAAGCCGCAGAACATGGCGCTCAACAGCGCGGTCACGAAGGACGGCGGCGAGATCGGACGCGCCCAGGCGCTGCAGGCGATCGCCGCCGGCGTCGAGCCGCACACGGATTTCAATCCGGTGCTGCTGAAGCCCTCCAGCGACATCGGCGCCCAGGTCATCATCCACGGCCGCGTGCGTGCCGAGATGAACGCGCGCGACTATCACCAGTACAAGACGGT
This sequence comes from Massilia sp. 01N417, assembly GCF_056399645.1. NCBI lineage: Bacteria > Pseudomonadati > Pseudomonadota > Betaproteobacteria > Burkholderiales > Oxalobacteraceae > Massilia > Massilia sp. 01N417. Next base: position 12,395 of record NZ_JBFTRS010000040.1, read on the forward strand.
GGCGATGGGTGCGGTACTGGAATCGCATGCGAGGCTGCTGGCCCAATATGAAAGCATCATCGTCGAGGGCGCCGGCAGCCCGGCCGAGATCAACCTGCGCGACCGCGACATCGCCAACATGGGCTTTGCCGAAGCCGTCGACTGCCCGGTGGTGCTGGTGGCCGACATCGACCGCGGCGGCGTGTTCGCCCACATCGTCGGCACCCTCTCCTGCCTGTCCGAGAGCGAGCGCAATCGCATCGCCGGCTTCGTGATCAACCGCTTCCGCGGCGACATCGCACTGCTCGAACCGGGCCTCGAATGGCTCGAGCAGCAGACCGGCAAGCCGGTGCTGGCGGTGCTGCCCTATCTGCACGGGCTCTACCTGGATGCGGAAGACGCGGTGCAGGGCGTGACCCGGCGCGACGGTAAATTCCGCGTGGTGGTGCCGAGCACGCCGCGGATGAGCAACCACACCGACTTCGACCCGCTGCGCGCCCACCCCGACGTCGACCTGCGCTTCGTGCGCGAGGGCGAGGCGATTCCGGGCGCCGACCTGATCGTCCTCCCCGGCAGCAAGAACACACGCGCCGACCTCGCCTGGCTGCAGCGGCACGGCTGGCAGCCGGCCATCCAGCGTCACCTGCGCTATGGCGGCAAGGTGATCGGCATCTGCGGCGGCTTCCAGATGCTGGGACGCAGCGTCGACGATCCGGACGGCGTCGAAGGCGAGGCCGGCCGATCCGACGCGCTCGGCCTGCTCGACCTGGGCACCGTGCTCACACGCGACAAACGCCTGGCCAGGGTGGGCGGCCGCTGCGTCTTCGATCCGGCGGCGGCGGGCGCCGCGGTGGAAGGCTATGAGATTCACATGGGGGTGTCGAGCGGCGCCGCACTGGCGCGGCCGGCGTTCGAGATCGACGGCCGCGGCGAAGGCGCATGTTCGGACGATGGCCAGGTGCTGGGCAGCTATCTGCACGGGATGTTCGACCATCCCGCCGCCTGCGCCGCCCTGCTGCGCTGGGCCGGACTGGACAGCGAACACGCCGTCGACGCGGCGGCCCTGCGCGAAGCCAGCCTGGACCGGATCGCGGATGCGGCGGCCCCACTGCTTGATAGACTCCTTCTATCACATCGCTAAAATCTATCGATTTTACTGAATAAATGAGAATCGCTATCATTCCCTACACAGTAGAGAACGACAGGAGTTTCCCATGGCAGTGGCACGCAAAGGCAGTCAAGTCATCACCCACCTGGCGATCGGTTTCGCGATCGCCTACGCGGTAACGAGTTCGATGGCGCTGGGCGGGATCGCCGTACTGATCGAACCGCTGCTGAACGTCCTGCTGGTGCCTGTCCATGAAAAAGCCTGGCATCGCTGCCTGCATGGTGCCAGCGGCCAGCGGCGCTACCTGCTGCTCACGGCCGAGAAGCTCAGCCTGGGCGCCATGCACATGGGTGTCGCCTTCGGGGTGCTGTATTACGCAACCGGGTCGACCGCGCTCGGCGGTCTGGCGGCGGTGCTAGAGCCGGTCTGCAATGTGATCCTGATGCCGCTGCACGACCGCATGTGGGACAAGCTGTCGTTCGGCCGCACGATGCAGGCAGCGTGATCCGCTATTGAAGAATCGAGGTGCGATCGAAAATCACACGCTAGAAAAGCAAAAAGCCCGCTCAGTATCAACTGAGCGGGCTTCTGCGAATAATTAGCCTGACGATAACCTACTTTCACACTGGTTGCAGCACTATCATCGGCGCAAAGTCGTTTCACGGTCCTGTTCGGGATGGGAAGGGGTGGTACCGACT
>NZ_JBFTRS010000041.1:0-12000 GCF_056399645.1 Massilia sp. 01N417
GCGCAGCGGCGGCGGTGGCGGCCCGCGCCGCGTGGGCGGGCGCGGCGGCAGGCGCCGCGGCAATCGCCGGTTCCGCGCTCTTGCGGAAGAACACGGCATCCGCGTGATACACGGGCGTGAAGCCGACGAACAGCTCCGCCGAGGCCTCGCTGGGGTTCACCACCAGCCAGCCGCCATCGACCAGGCTGTCGCGCAGACGGGCGATCACGCGCGCGATCTGCGCCCGCCCGAAATACATCAGCACATTGCGGCAGAAGATGAGGTCCATGGCCTGGGTGGCCGTGACGGCGGACGGATACGCCTGGGAGGCCAGGTTCAGCTGGGCGAAGCGGACCTGTTCGCGCAGCGAAGCATCGATCTCGGAGCGTCCGTCGCCGTGCGCATGGAAGAAGGCCGCCTGGTCGGCGGGGTCGGTCCGGCGGAACGACCAGCGCCGGTACACGCCGGCGCGCGCGAAATCGAGGAATTCCGGGTTCAGGTCGGTGGCCAGGATCGATGTCATGGCCGGCGCAAGCCGGGGCACGCGCCGGCGCAGCGCCATGGCGATCGAATACGGCTCTTCGCCGGTGCAGCAGCCGGCGCTCCAGATACGCAGCGGGCGGGTCTTGCCGGCCGCCAGGTGCGTCCTGGCATAATCGCACACCAGGTCGAGTGCGCGCGGCTCGCGGAAAAAATAGGTCTCGCCGATGGTCAGGAAGCGGGCGCACAGGGCGCTGCGCGCCTCGTCCCATTCGCCGGCCAGCAGCCAGGCCGCGCCGGCCTCGGGACCGGCATGGCCGAGGGCCTCCGCCATCCGTGCCAGGGCGGCGTCGAACTGCCTGCGTTTCGCACCGGAGAAATGGAGGCCGAGTTCGGCTTCTACCCGCTGCGCAGCCAGGTCCAGGGCGACGGCGGCCGGCATGGCCTGCTCAGTTCTGCTCATCGGCCGCTCCCGCCAGCGCCTGCGCAAGCTGCGCGCGCTCATCGTCGAACAGGAAGCGCGCCGGGTCGATTACCAGGCACAGGCCATCCGGCAGCTCCAGCGCACCGTCGACGAATCCGGCGGCCTTCGCCGCGCCCGGCCATCCGGCGGCGGCGCGGGCCGCCGTGCCCGGACCATTGATCCGGTCGACCACGAAGGCGCAGGCAAAGCCGGCCAGGTCGACGATGAGGAACTGGTGCGCGGGAGCGATCGTCGTCGGCCCGCAGCCGGCGCGGCGCGCGAAATCGAGCACGGTCACGATCTCGCCGCCGACGTTGAGCACGCCGAGCACGATATCGGATGCGCCCGGCAAGTTCTGCGGCTGGGCGCTGAGCACAGCCCGCCGTACGCACGACAGCGGCACGGCGAAGCGTTGCCCTTTGCAGACGAACTCCAGCACCTGGATCTCGTCCTGGATCGGATCCTGGCTGGCCGGTGCGGCTTCGGGCGGACGAACGACGGTACTCATGACGATCTGTAGGCGTGATGACTTTGGAACGGAAGTTGTTTCTTGAACACGTTCCTGATCGTAACGGACCTTGTCGTCGGCGTCACAGTTGCTTTCGTAATTACGACGAGCAGGGCTCGCCACGCGCGCGCGAGAACGCCCTCGCAAGCCGTTGAAAACAAGGATGTTTTTACGAACGACCAGAAATCAGGCAGGCCTTCGTGTCACAAATAATCGTCGCCATGTCGCAAATTGAATGACAAGCTTGGCGTAACGATGTTGCGACGAGTCAACAGAATTCCTTAAGCCGCGGCGCTGCCGGTTCATCCTTCCAGATGGCCCAGCTTGCCCAGGCAGCGGCGCTGGAAGCTGTCGAGCCCCTCGCTCACCAGCTGGTCATCCTCGGACAGCACGCAGGCGTCGAGCAGGAGCCGCAGTTTGGCAATGCGGTCGCCCTGGAAAAGAGCGCGCGCCAGGCTGGACTCGTCCGGCGTGCCTGCCTCCATGATGGCATCCGTCACCTCCTGCGGGAAATCCCAGTGCCGTGCGATGCCCGCCGACAGTTGCCGGCTGGCAGCCAGCAGCTTGACGCCGAATTCGCCGGAGCAAGGTATGCCGCCGTTCGGGCAGACGCGGTCCGCCATCCGGAAAGCGACCACCAGGCCCACGTTCTGCATCAGGCCGGCCAGATAAGACTCGAAGACGCCGGCGGTCAGGCCGGGCGCCACCAGGCTGGCCGCAAGCGCGCACTTTTCCGACTGGCTCCAGATATGGGGTGCGGCTTTGCTCGAAAAGCCATCGGTCTGCATCTTGATGACCGGCCGGAAGCCGATGCGCGCCAGCAGCATGCGCAGTCCGTTCTGCCCGAGCATCATGATTGCGGCCTCGACGGTTTTCACCGGACTCATCGGGCGGTAATAGGCGCTGTTGGCCTCGCGGATCACTTCCGCGACCAGCACGACGTCCTGCATCACCTGGCTCGACAGCTCGGCAGTCGACACGTCCTCGTCGCGCAGGCTGCGCAGCAGCCGTGGAATCACTTCGGGTACGCGCGGCACCAGCCCGGCGGCGGTGTCCGGACGCGCCGCCAGGATCCCGACCTGATCGAGGATCCGGTTTTCCAGCTCGGCCGGCGCATTGAAGCCCGACGAGCCGGTCAGCCAGCGGTAGTAGGCGGCGTCGATCTCGCTGCCGATCCGTTCCGCTTGCAGTTCCTGCTGCCGGGTGTCGGCCGCCTGGGCGCTAATTGCGGCCGCGGCCGTCTCCGCTTCCGCGCCGCCGATCAAACGAGAAATCCAGTTCTTCATACTATTTTTCAGGAAAGCGCCAGCTTGCGGCGGATGGAAAGGATGGTGCCGCGGGACGGCCGGCCGTGGATGGCCAGGCTGGCGGAGATGCTGGCGGCCCGTTCGCGCATCCCGGCCAGTCCGATGGCATGCGTCGAGGCCGCGGCATGGCAGGCAATGCCCACGCCGTCGTCGCATACGCGCACGAGCAGCTTGCAGCCCCGTACCGATACCTGGAGCAGGACCCGGCTCGCGTCCGCGTGGCGCAGCACATTCGTCAGCGCCTCCTGGCATATCCGGAACAGTTCGCCGGCCACGAAGCGCGGCGGCTCGACATAGCCGGCCCCGGCCTGCCTCAGCTCGCAGGCGATCCCATGGCGGCGCTGGAATTCCCCGGCCAGCCAGCGCAAGGCGCCGAGCAGGCCGCCGGCTTCCAGGGCAGGCGGACGCAGCAGTATCGACAGATCCTGGACCGAGGCAATCGCCTGGTCGATACTGGACAGGGCCGACCCCAGGTCCCGCAGCGTCTCCTCGCGCTCCGGCGCCAGTCCCCCCTGGATGCGCCGTTCCAGCAGGCGGATATCGATCCTGGCGGCGGTCAGCAATTGACCCAGCTGATCGTGGACTTCGCGTGCGAGCAAGCGCATCTCGTCGGCCCTGACCTTCTGGACGGCCTCCAGCAGCCTTCGCAATTCCTGCTGCGGGAGGGCGGCGCCAACCCCGCCCGGCGGCGCGGACAGGCACTCCGCCACGCGCCGGGCCACCTGCTGCAGCAGGGCCTGCAAGGCAGGGCTCACGACGTCGGTGGACACGGCGAACAGCACGCAGCCGCGCGGGCCTTCGTCCTGGCCGGCACCGAAGCACTCCAGCACCAGCCAGGCCGCGTCCGTCCCGATCCACGCTGGACGATTCTCTTCCGTCAGCCGGAGCGGGCTGCCGGCCGCGCACGCCGACAGCAGTTCCGCGGCGTCCCGCGGCGGCGCCGGGAAACCGGCGTGCGACAGCAGGCACGGCCCGGCGCGGCAAGCTTGCCGGCCATCTTGCCGGTACACGGCCATACCGCAAACCTCGCCCCGCAGCTCGCGCCAGACGCGGGCCGCGATCTCATCCCCGCCGATGTCCAGGGCCAGGGCCAGCGACACGGCGGCGAAGGAATGCATCCTGCGCGCAATCTCGTCGCGCCCGGCATCCTCCCGGGCCGGCAGTGGCTCGACGGGGGCGCTGCTCGCCGCGTCCGTGCTTCCGGATGGCCTCATCCTTCCTCCATATGACATCAGAACAGGCGGATATTCCCGTGTTCATCCCGCTCGACATGCGTGATGCCCGGCTCCTCCTCCTCGAGCCGGCGCAGCGCGATCTCATGCCGGTCGGCCTCGTTGTCCGGCGGCGTCACGGCGCCCTGCCCCGTCCTCGCCTGCACCAGGCTGTCCCTGCGCTCGAATGCCAGCTTCACGGTCGCAATCAGCTCGTCCTGTTGCCATGGCTTGGCGATATAGCGGAACACCTCGGCCCGGTTCACCGCTGCGATGATATCGATGTATTCGGTGGTGGCGCTGACGACGATGCGGATCGCATCCGGCTGCAGGCCCTTGACCAGCTGCAGCACGTCGGCGCCGTTCAGACCCGGCATGCGGTAGTCCGAGATGACGACGTCGAAATCCTGCTCGCCCGCGCGCAGCACCGCGGCTTCCGGTTCGTCGAAGGTCTCGATCACCACGTCGTCCAGCGGGAATGCCAGACGCAGGGTACGCCGCAGGGCATTCGCGACGGCGGTCTCGTCGTCAAGAATCATTATTCTGCGCATGCGCGGCTCCCGACCTGATGAAGAGTTGAATCTCGGCCTGCGACCTGCGCTCGTATTCCGCCAGCTGCTTCAGCATGCGGTCGCTCAGCACGTGGTCGGCCGAGAGCAGCAAGGCGCCTTCCGCGGACAGGAGGTCGCGGCTGAGGACCATGCCGGTCTTCAGCTGGGACACGCCCATGGCGATCTCCGCGACCTCGTCTGCGATGCTGCGCCCGGTCCGGATATCGTAGAAGGCCTCGACCACCTCCGGGTCGTAGCGCTTGCCCCTGCTTTCCACCACGAGGTCGGTGGCCTTCCTGGCGTCCACCTGGCGCTGGACGAGCAAGCCCTGCTGCAAGGACTCGAAATCGTGGGCCACCGCCAGGATGCGCGCGCCCATCGGGATATCGAAGCCGGCCAGCCCGTCCGGGAAGCCGGAGCCGTCGAAACGCTCGCGATGGGTGCGCACGATGCGCGCCGCTTCGCGCAGTTCTTCGAGCGGCATCAGCACCTGTTCGCCAAGCTGGGGATACTTGCGGTACATGCCAAGCTTGTCGCCTTTCAGCAGCGACTCCGGCATGCCGAGCAGGCTGTCCGGAAAACCGGTCTTGCCGATCTCGTGCAGCAGGCCGGCCACGAACACGTCCTGCGCCTCGCGCGGCGACAGCCCCATGCGCAGCGCGATCCGGCGCGCCAGGTCGGCCACCCGGCGTCCGTGTCCCGCCGTCAAGCCGCCGCGCGTCTCGACCAGGCCGGACAGGATCTTGATCAGGGTGAGGAAATTCGTCTTCAGCCGGTCGTTCGAGGCCTGCAGGGACCGCTGGGCCGCGCTCAGTTCCGCCGTCCTGTCCCGTACGCGCTGTTCGAGGGTCTGGTTCAGCTCGTGCAATGCCTCGTTCTGCTGCCTGGTCAGGGCCTCGAGCCGGCGTTTTTCGCGCTCCAGTCCCTGGCGTTCGATCGCGTCGCGGACGACCAGCAGCATCCCGCTTTCGTTCCAGGGCTTGGTGATGTAACGGTAGATCTCGCCGCGGTTGATGGCGCCGATCGTGGATTCGACGTCCGCATGCCCGGTCAGCAGCATACGCAGGGTGGACGGCCAGCGCCGCCGCACGCACTCGAGGAACTCTGTGCCATTGACCTCTGGCATTTGCATGTCGGAGATCACAATATCCACTGCTTCCTGCTCCAGCACCGCCACCCCCGCCGCGGCGCTGCCGGCGCACAAGACCCGGTAATTTTCAGTTCGAAACAGGCGCCGCAGCGACGCCAGGATATTCGGCTCATCGTCGACGCACAGGATGGTAGCCACCGGTGCATCCGATTTCGACGCGGCGTACCCGTTCATTCCTGCACCTCTTTGCCGTCCTGCGCATCCTCGTGCCTGATCGGCAGCTCGATGCGGAATACGGTGCCCTGCCCGGGCTCGCTCTGCACCTCGATCCTGCCGCGGTGCTTCTTGATGATGCCGTAGGATAGCGAGAGGCCCAGGCCGGTCCCGCTGCCGATCGGCTTGGTGGTGAAGAAGGGATCGAAGATGCGCGACTGGATCGCCTTCGGGATGCCGCTGCCGTTGTCGGCAATCTCGATCCACACATGGCCCTCGGCGGTCCCGGTGCGGATCGTGATCCGTCCACGCGGCCCGTCAATCGCATGCGCGCCGTTGACGACGATGTTCATGATCACCTGGTTGATCTGGGACGGCAGGCATTCGACTTCCGGGATGTCGCCGTATTCCTTGACGATGTCGGCCTTGTACTTGACTTCGTTGTTGACGATATTCAGTGTCGAATCGATGCCGTGATGGAGATTCACCCATTGCCAGTCCTGGTGCGCATCGACCCGCGAGAAATCCTTGAGGTCCTGCACGATCTTGCGGACCCGCTCGATGCCCTCGCGCGACTCGCTCATCAGGACCGGCACGTCGTCCATCAGGAAGTCGAGGTCGACCTGCTTGCGCAACGCCGCGATCTGGCTCACCACCTCGGGATCGGAAATGAACTTCTCGGCCTGCTCGTAGCGGACCAGCACGCGCAGCAGGTCGACGACATAGGTCTGCAAGGTGCCGAAGTTGGAGAATACGAAGCTGATGGGGTTGTTGATCTCGTGCGCCACCCCGGCCGCGAGCTGGCCGATCGACGCCAGCTTTTCCGACTGCAGCAATTGCTCCTGCGCCCGCGACAGCTTTTCGTTCAGCTCGGTGAGCTCCTGGTTGCGGCGCAGCAGTTCGGCCTCCACCGATTCCCGGCGCTCCGCGGCTTCGCTCCCGCACGCCACCTCAAGTTTTTCTTGCATGATTCTCGCCCTACATTAAAAGACGGCACGCTTCCTCGAACTGCGTCTCGGTCTCGCGGCAAACCGCGTACAGGTGCGCCGGCGTGAGACGCAGGCTGTCGATGGCCGCATCGTGCACATGCGGCACGGCGACGTGCTCGCCGCCGCCCAGGTCCAGCGCATGGACCATCGCGTTCGCCACATGCACCACACCCGGCACATCGCCCAGGTCGGCGCTGGCCGGCGCGTGGTGCGTGCCGATCGCCCGCTGGATCAGGGGAGGAAATTTCCAGTTCTCGGCCAGCATCTGCCCGACGCGCTGGTGATCTACGCCCAGCAGGCGCACCTCGGCCTCGGCCAGGGTCGAATCCCGGCCGGCGCTGTCCTCGATCACCCCCGCGTACTGGTCGGGGAAGCGCGAGGCCAGCACCAGCCGGCCGATGTCGTGCAGCAGCCCGGCGATGAAGGCATGATCCTGGTCGATGTGCGCATGGCGGGCCAGGCTTTTCGCACACAGGGCGGCCGCGATCGAATGGCGCCAGAAACCGGCGACGTCGATGTGGCGGCTGCCGCCGGCGTCGAGGCTGTCGATCACGCTGCTGGCGACCGCCAGCGCCCTCGCACTGTCGAAGCCGAGCACCACGATCGCCTGCTTGACCGTCTTGACCTTCGCCGGCAGCCCATAGAAGGACGAGTTCGCGAGGCGCAGGGTCTTTGCGGCCATGGCCTGGTCCCTCGACATTTTTTCGGCCAGTGTCGTGACGTCGACATCCTCGCGCTCGAAGGAACTGATCAGGTCCATGACGATCGACGGCAATGCCGGCAGGTCGCGGATGCTCTTGACGACCTGGTTGATATCCAGCGTGTTCATTGCAGCTCCGCCATCCGGTACTCCTCGACCACCTTGCGCACCAGCGCATCCGCCCGCCCGCCGCCGGCGTGACGGTACAGGTAGGCGATCCTTTCCTGGACGCGCAGGCGTTCGGCCGCCAATTGTTCCTGCGTGATCGAGTCGTCGACGACCAGCAGCATCTCGACGTCGCGCCGCAACAGGGACTTGATCGTCGCGGCGGTCAGCGCGGTGAGCGCCGGCAGCAGGACGTTGCCCGCCCGGTCCCGCACATCTTCATGGAGCAACATGCCCTCCTCGGCCTCGCTCGTAGGAACTACGCGAAAACGCTTCATCATTCCGGTGCTCCCTTATGTCTTGTCTTCGTTTACCGGCATACTGCCCCCAGGCCTGCCGATCGCGATCATCCAGCCGCGCGAGTGGCTGCCGCTGCCCATCGGGAGCAGGTCCGCCGCATACCGCCTGTCGCCCAGACCGAGTTCGAAGGACAGGCTGGCGCCTTCAGGCAGGTCGTCGGGCAACCCGGGGAACAGCTGGTGGACGTCGCAACCCAGCACCGGCCCATGGCCGGCGAACAAGTCCATCGCGGCGCGGTTCGCCAGCACGATCATGCCGAGGTCGTCGCTTGCCAGCACCGGCATCGGCACATTGCTGAGCGCTTCATGGACGATGTCCAGGCTGATCTCTCCGCGCTGGATCTCGCCCCGCTGCCGTTCCAGCAGGGTCTCGAGCCGGCGGTTCACCGCCGCCAGTTTCTGGTTGGCGGTGCGGACTTCCAGCGTCAGCAGGCGGTTCTCGTTGGCCATCGCGCCATACGAGAACGCCTCCTGGACATGGCTGCGCAACTGCTCGTCATCCCAGGGCTTGGTCAGGAATTTGTAGATCGCGCCCGCATTGACGGCGTCGGTCACGGTCTGGAGTTCGGTAAACCCGGACAGCACGATGCGCACGGTGTCCGGATACAGCTGGCGCACGGTGCGCAGGAATTCAACCCCGGTCATGCCGGGCATACGCTGGTCGGAAACGATCACGTCGACCTCATTCTCCGCAAGCACCTGCAAGCCTTCGCTGCCGCTGTTCGCGGTCAGGATGCGATAATTCTCGTTACGCAGCAGGCGCCTGAGCGACGACAGGATGCTCGGCTCGTCGTCGACCAGCAGCAGCGTGGGACGGGCTCGGTCGAAGCGCAGCAGCTTCGGCGCCAGGCCCCGATCCGCGCCCAGGAAGCCGGTCATGGCGTCGGCCGGAATCGGCTCGGACACGTAATAGCCCTGCAGCTCGTCGCACATGTGGCGGGACAGGAATTCGCACTGGCTTTCACGTTCCACGCCCTCGGCAAGCACGCGCATGCCCAGGCTGTGCCCCATCGTGATAATCGCGTGCACGATCGCCGAAGCGTCTTCTTCCTCGGGCACGCTCTTCAGGAAGGTGCCGTCGATCTTGAGCAGGTCGATCGGCAGCCTGCGCAGATTGGCAAGGCTGGAGTAGCCGGTGCCGAAATCGTCGAGGCAGATGCGGATCCCGAGCCGGCGTAATGCGAACAGGCTGTCGACCGCGCCGTCCAGGTTGGCCATCAGCAGGCTTTCGGTCAGTTCGAGGTCGAGGCAGCTGGCGGGCAAGCCGGTATCGGCCAGCGCAGCCGTGACGCTCGCCTCCAGGTTGGACATCGAAAACTGGCGCGCCGACAGGTTGACCGCGACGCGCAGCGAGGTATAGCCCATTTCCCGCCAGCGCATGGCCTGGGCGCAGGCGGTACGCAATACCCAGTCGCCGAGGTCGGCGATCAGGCCGCACTCCTCGGCGACGGCGATCAGGGTGGCGGCAGGCACCTTTTCGCCATCCCGGGTCCAGCGCACCAGCGCCTCGACGGCGCAGATCGCGCCGCTCACGAGGTCGACCTGGGGCTGGTAGTGAACTTCCAGTTCGCCACCGGCCATGGCTTCGCGCAAGGCGAAACCAAGCCGGAAGCGTTCGAGTTCGGTTTCATCGGGGCAGGTATCGTCCCACCGCAGGATGCCCGGCCCTGCTTCCTTTGCGCGTGCGAGGGCGCGGTCGGCGGCCAGCAGCAGGCTGTCCACCGTTTGTCCGCTCAAGGGAAATGTTGCGCCGCCAATGCAGCAGGTCAGATACACGGAGCGGCCGGCATGCTCGAAGGGCTCCGCCAGTGCCCTGGCAATGTACTGCATGCGCCCCGATTGATTGGCCTGCGGTTCGCCTTCGATCAGGAGGAGGAACTTGTCGCCGGTTTCGCGCGCGACGGTGGCCTCGGCGCCGGCCGCGGACTCGATGCGCCGCGCGACGCCGCGCAGGATCCGCTCGCCGCCCTCGCGCCCGAGCAAGGCATTGACCCGCTTGAACTGGTCCAGGTCGAGCGCCGCCACCTGCAGCGGACGCTGGGCGCGGGCGGCGCGCCGCAGCGCGTGGCCGAGGCGGTCGCGAAACAGCGCATAGTTCGGCAATTCCGTCAGCACGTCGTGGGTGAGACTGAACTGGAGGTCGCGTTGCGAGACCGTTTCCATCGTCACATCGCTGCCCTGGATCAGCAAGCCGCCGATGCGCTTGCCGTCGGCGTCGGGAATGGGCTGGATGACGAAGTCGACGTAGCGCAATTGCGTGTCGCCGTCAGGGCTGGGCACCTGCACCTCGCGCGCCCGCTCGACGTGTCTTTCCCCGCGTGCGAGGACGTCCTGCAGCAGCAGGGTCACCCCTTGTTCGGCCACTTCCGGCAACGCGACATGGAAGGGCAAGCCCAGCAGCTGCTCGCGCCCGACCAGCCGCTTGTAGGCATCGTTTGCATGAGCGAACACCAGCTCGGGGCCGACGAGAAATGCGACGAAACCGGGCGCATGCCGGAACCATTCCAGAGCCACGTAGCCTTCCGGGGAATGCGACGCCGAAAAGCCGGTCGGCTCGCGCGGTTCGCGATCCACGTCGTTGCCGATGGAATCCTGGGGATTTGGTTTGACTGCTTTCATGGTTCCAGTGGAATCAAGCTCATGCTTCCAGAATATCGGACATCACACTGCACAAGACTCGCAGAATTTACGACAAGCTGTCACATCGTTTTGTCGTAGCCTTCATGTATTCTGCCCAAAGCGGCGGCTGCCGCCCTCTCATTCGAGGCTGTGGCGCTCATGGCAGCTGTTTTGCATGGAATTTGCTGTCGTATTTTTTATGACCTACTGTAAGCCTGCCTCCCGTTTTACAATCCTTACAATTGCGTCAAAGCAACAACCAATAGCTCTTATTTCGGATGAAAGTCGATGATCAAACTTGTCGTGGCGGATGACCATCAACTGGTCCGTGAAGGCATCAAGAAAACCCTGACCTCGGACAGAGGGATCGAAGTCGTCGGCGAGGCTTGGGACCTGCCCTCCCTGTTGTCGCTGCTGGCCGCGCAACAGGTGGACATTCTGCTGCTGGATCTGGGCCTGGGCCCGCCCGATGAACTGGCGGCCCTCCGCACGGTGCGCCAACGGTTTCCGCAGGTGCCGGTCGTGGTCATCAGCGCACACGCGGAAAGCCGGTTCGGGATCGAGAGTCTGCGCGAGGGCGCAAGCGGCTACGTCACCAAGTCCATGAGCGTCGATGTGCTTTTGAAAGCGGTACACAAGGTGTGCGGCGGTGGGCGTTACGTGAGCGAGGCGCTGGCCGATTTGCTGGCGAACGAATTGACGGCGCCGAAAAATCCGCATCCCCACGATGCACTGACCGAGAGAGAAAGCCAGGTACTGATCCTGCTGGCTTCAGGGCTGACGATTAAGCAGGTCGCCGGCAAGCTCGAGATCAGCATCAGTTCCGTGAATACCTACCGCAGCCGCATCCTCGGGAAGATGCAATTGAAGACCAATGCGGAGTTGATCCGATACGCCGTGAAGCATGGCCTCGCCAACTGAGTTTGCCCGGCAATTTCAGGATCCAGAAAAGCAAAAAGCCCGCTCAGTATCAACTGAGCGGGCTGCTGCGAATAATTAGCCTGACGATAACCTACTTTCACACTGGTTGCAGCACTATCATCGGCGCAAAGTCGTTTCACGGTCCTGTTCGGGATGGGAAGGGGTGGTACCGACTTGCTATGGTCATCAGGCATGACTTGTACGCGTGTCGTCTCCTGAGGAAGACGCGACGCTGAATCTGGAAGAAGTAGTTTTATCTGTTGTGTCAACAAACAGCTGTCATTGTACCCTGGCATGACTGCCAAGGTTATAGGGACAAGCCGTACGGGCAATTAGTATCGGTTAGCTTAATGCATTACTGCACTTCCACACCCGACCTATCAACGTCCTGGTCTCGAACGACCCTTCAAGGAGCTCAAGGCTCCGGGAAATCTCATCTCAAGGCGAGTTTCCCGCTTAGATGCTTTCAGCGGTTATCTCTTCCGAACTTAGCTACCCGGCAATG
>NZ_JBFTRS010000042.1:0-10769 GCF_056399645.1 Massilia sp. 01N417
CCCTGCTCCGGCCGGCCGGACGGACGTCCCTGCTGCGGCGCGCCGCGGCCCGGGCCGCCCTTGGCCTGCGGACGCGCCGGGCCCGGCTTGTTCTGTCCGGCGCGCGCGGCGCCCGTGCCGGCGGTTCTGGCCTTGGGTTTGAGGGTGAGCGTCGGGCGCTTTTCAGTCATGGCGAATGATCAATGCATAAAGACGCACATTGTAGCGGTTAAGCGTTGCGCAGGCTTAAACGAAGCTTTGGAGCAAGGGCTTGGAACATATTCCGCCTTGCCTCAAACCAGTATAATGACCGATGTTCGCCTGGATCCAGGCCCCAACCATTTCATTTTCGACCACAGTTCATGCTCGCCCAACAAAAACAAGAAATCGTTGCCCTGTTCCAGGCCGCCCTGGCCCCGATCGTCGCCGGCACCGATTTGACCCCGAACGTCGCCCTCGAGCGTCCGCGCGACCCGACCCACGGCGACATCGCCTGCAATATCGCGATGCAGCTGGCCAAGCCGCTGAAGACCAATCCGCGCGAACTGGCGACCCGCCTGGTCGCCGCCCTCGAAGCCGATCCGAATGCCAAGGGCCTGATCGCTTCGGCCGAGATCGCCGGTCCGGGCTTCATCAACCTGCGCCTGGCCGACGCCGCCAAGCAGTCGGTGGCGCGCACCGTCCTGCAGCAGGGCGAAGCCTACGGCCGCGGCGACAGCGGCGCCGGCCACCACGTGATCATCGAATTCGTCTCGGCCAACCCGACCGGCCCGCTGCACGTCGGCCACGGCCGCCAGGCCGCGCTGGGCGACTCGATGTCGGCGCTGTTCGAATCCCAGGGCCACAAGGTCACCCGCGAGTTCTATTACAACGACGCCGGCGTGCAGATCCTGACCCTGGCCAATTCGGTCCAGGCGCGCGCCCGCGGCTTCAAGCCGGGCGATCTGGAATGGCCGGAGTCGGCCTACAACGGCGACTACATCCAGGACATCGCCGACGACTTCCTGGCGAAGAAAACGGTCTCGGCCAGCGACGGCCAGCCGGCCACCGCCAGCGGCGATACCAACGATCTCGAATCGATCCGCCGCTTCGCCGTCACCTACCTGCGCAACGAGCAGGACCAGGACCTGCAAGCCTTCGGCGTCAAGTTCGACAATTACTACCTGGAGTCCTCGCTGTACAGCGACGGCAAGGTGGAAGCCGCGGTCCAGGCCCTGATCGACGCCGGCGTCACCTACGAACAGGACGGCGCGCTGTGGCTGAAGACCACCGACTACGGCGACGACAAGGACCGCGTGATGCGCAAGTCCGACGGCACCTATACCTATTTCGTGCCGGACGTCGCCTATCACATCCAGAAGTTCAAGCGCGGCTTCGACCAGGCCATCAACGTCCAGGGCAGCGACCACCACGGCACCATCGCCCGCGTGCGCGCCGGCCTGCAGGCGGTGAACATCGGCATCCCGAAGGGCTACCCCGACTACGTGCTGCACAAGATGGTCACCGTGATGAAGAACGGCGAAGAGGTCAAGATCTCCAAGCGCGCCGGCTCCTACGTGACGGTGCGCGACCTGATCGAATGGTCGGGCAACGGCGACATCACGCGCGGCCGCGACGCGGTGCGCTTCTTCCTCATCTCGCGCAAGGCCGACACCGAGTTCGTGTTCGACGTCGACGTCGCCCTGGCCACCAACGACGAGAACCCGGTCTATTACGTGCAGTACGCCCATGCGCGCATCTGCTCGGCGCTGGCCAACTGGGGCGGCGACGTCGCCAGCCTGGCGAACGCCGACCTGTCGCCGCTGACCCAGCCGCACGAAGCCAGCCTGCTGGCCAAGCTGGCGGCCTACCCCGAGATGCTGCAGCGTGCCCAGGCCGAACTGGGCCCGCACCAGGTCGCGTTCTACCTGCGCGAACTGGCCGGCGAGCTGCACAGCTATTACTTCGCCCACAAGTGGCTGATCGAGGACGACGAAGCACTGAAGCTGGCGCGCCTGGCCCTGGCCACCGCGACCCGCCAGGTGCTGCGCAACGGCCTGGCCCTGATCGGCGTTTCGGCACCGGAGAAGATGTAAGTCCATGACCGCCTTTCGCACCCGCACCATCCGCGCCATCGCGCGCCAGCGCGGCAGCACGCTCACCGGCCTGATCATCGGCCTGATCGTCGGCCTCGGCATCGCCGTCGCCGTCGCCCTGACGATCACCAAGGGCGCCTCGCCGTTCACGGAAAAGGCCGCCAAGACCGGCCGCCCGGCCGACCCGGCCCCGGGCCAGGCGATGGATCCGAACAAGCCGATGTACGCCAACCGCGAGGCCGTGCGCGAGGCGAACAAGGAAGTGACCGAGAAGGCGGCGGCGCGTTCCGCTACGCCGGCCACGCCGGCCAAGCCGGTCGAGTCGGCGGACCCGCTGGGCCAGGCGATCGCCAGCATGGAAGCGAAACCGGCGGCCCAGCCGGCGGCGCACGACAGCCATCCGCTGGCCGTGCCCGCCGCGGCGCCGGCATCGCATGCAGTACCGGCCGCTGCGCCCGCCACGACCACGGCCAGCGCGGCCAATACGGCCGGCAGCGGCGAGTACATCTATTACCTGCAGGCCGGCGCCTTCCGCAACATGCCGGACGCCGAAGCGACCCGCGCCAAGCTGGCCCTGCTCGGCTTCGAAGCCGCGATCAGCGACAGCACCCGCGAGAGCGGCGTGCTGCACCATGTGCGCCTCGGCCCGTACAACCAGGTCGAGTCGATGAACAAGGCGCGCGCCAAGCTGCTCGACAACGGCGTCGACGTCGCCATCGTGCGCAAGCAGCGCTGAGCGGGCCCCGATGAGGAGCCGCCGCCTGTTCTGTGCCGCCGCGCTCGGCCTGGCCGCGGCGGCGGTGTCCCTCGCCCGGCAGCAGCAGGCGGCGCTGCAGGTGATGGACTACCTGGCGGCCAAGGCCAGGCAATGAGCGCCGCGCCGCCGCGCGTCTTCATCACCGGCGCCTCGAGCGGCATCGGGGCCGCGCTGGCGCGCGAGTATGCCGGCCGCGGCGCCGTGCTCGGCCTGCTGGCGCGCCGCAAGGATGCGCTCGACGCCCTGGTTTCCTCGCTGCCGAATCGGGAACGCCACAGCGCCTGGGCAGTCGACGTCACCGACCACGCCGCGCTGGCGCAGGCGGCGCGCGGCTTCATCGCCGCGCATGGCGGCGCCGACATCGTGATCGCCTCGGCCGGCATCTCGCACGGCACCCTGACCGAACGCCCCGAAGACCTGCCGCTGTTCGAGTCCGTGTTCGCCACCAACGTCAACGCCACCATCGCCACCTTCGCGCCCTTCATCGCCTCGATGAAGCAAGGCACCGGCGCGCGCCGGCTGGTGGCGATCGGCAGCGTGGCGGGCATCCGGGGCATGAAAGGCGCCGGCGCATACTGTGCCTCGAAGGCGGCGGTGCACAGCTATGCCGAATCGCTGCGCCTCGAAATGCGCCCCCACGGCATCCGGGTCGTGACCATCGCGCCCGGGTATATCGATACACCCATGACCAGCAATAACCGATTCCCCATGCCCTTCCTGATGCCGGCCGAGCGTTTCGCGGCCCGCGCTGCCGACGCCATCGACGCCGGCAGCGGTTTCCGTGTAATCCCCTGGCAGATGGGCGTCGCCGCCCGTCTGCTGCGCCTGCTGCCGAATGCCGTGTTCGACCCGCTGTTCGCGCGTGCGCCGCAGAAGGCGCGCAAGGAGGCCGCATGAATGCCGAACGCATCATGGCCCAGTCCCATGCCGGCGTCGCGGTCGAGGTGGTGCCTGAAACCGGCTCGACCAACGCCGACCTGCTGGCGCGCGCCCCGTCCCTGGGCGCGCCGGTGCTGCTGGTAGCCGAGCACCAGACCGCCGGCCGTGGCCGCGCCGGCCGCAGCTGGCTGTCCAGCCCCGGACACTCGCTCACCTTCTCGCTGGCCTGGAAGTTCGACGGCGGCCTGCAGAAACTGACCGGCCTGCCGCTCGCGATCGGCACGGCGCTGGCCGAGACCCTGGGCCGGCTCGGCCAGCCGGTCCAGCTCAAGTGGCCGAACGACGTGCTGAAGGACGGCGACAAGCTGGCCGGCATCCTGGTGGAGACGGCGCCCGCCCCTGACGGCGCGGTGTGGACCGTCATCGGCATCGGCCTGAACCTCGCCATGCCGGACGAGCTCGAAGAACAGATCGGCCGCTCCGTGGCCGCCGTGCCCTGGCTGGCGCGCATGGAACGCGACACCCTGCTGGCCGCGATCCTGGACGGCCTGGCCGAGGCCCTGCGCCTGTTCGGGCAAAGCGGCTTTTCCGCCTTCAGCGCGCGCTGGAACCTGCTGCATGGCTGGCAGGGGCAGACCGTCGTCGTCCTCGACCGCGGCGAGGTCCTGCATGAGGGCCTGGCCGCCGGCGTCGACGATGCCGGCCGCCTGCTGCTCGACACGGAAAGCGGCCGCGTCGCGATCGTCGCCGGCGACGTTTCGCTGCGCATCAAGGCATAGGAGCAAAGCCGCCATGACGATGCTGCTGGTCGACGCCGGCAATACCCGGGTCAAGTGGGCCGTCGCCCACGAAGGCGCGGCGCCGGGCGAGTGGATTACCCACGGCGCCGTGCTGCATGCGGAACTGGACGGCCTGCGGGCCGCCTGGGTCGGTCATGCCGTCCGGCGCGCGCTGGTCTCGAACGTGGCCGGCACCGCCATGCGCGAGCGCCTCGGCGCCCTGCTCCCGCTGGCCCAGCCCGAATGGTTTGGCGCCCAGGCCGAGCTGGCCGGGCTGCGCAGCCGCTACCGCAATCCCACCCAGCTGGGCGCCGACCGCTTCGCCGCCGCGCTGGGCGCCCGCACCCTGGTGCCGGGCAAGGCGCTGGTGGTGGCCACCTGCGGCACCGCGACCACCGTGGATGCCGTGTCGAGCGATGGCGAATTCGTGGGCGGGATGATCCTGCCGGGACTCGGCCTGATGCTGGACTCGCTCGCGCGCGGCACCGCGCAGCTGCCGTCGACCAGCGCGGATGCCGTACTGCCGCCGGTCTTTGCCGACAACACGCTGGACGCGATCCGTTCCGGCTGCATCTCGGCCCAGGCCGGCGCCATCGCGCGCGCTTGTGCGGCCCTGCCGGCCGAACTGTGCATCGTCTCGGGCGGCGCGGCGGGCCATGTGGCCCCGGCTTTGGCGGTGCCCTACCGGATGCTGGATAATATCGTGCTGGTCGGGCTGCACGCGGCCGCCATCGCGTCACCTTCGTCATAGGACCTAACGTGCTGAGATTCGTCTTCTGGTCGCTGCTACTCCTGAACGCCGCCCTGTTCGCCTACGCCCAGGGCTTCCTGGGTTCGAGCAAGGGAAGCGACGAGGAACGCGCGCGCATCAAGCCCCAGCTGGAAGCATCCCGGCTGACCCTGCTGACCAATGAGCAGGCCGACGCGGCCAAGGCGGCGCCGGCAGCGGATCCGGCCGGCGCGCCGGCCGCGGCGGCCGTCGAAGCCAGTGCGGCGGCGGCACCCGCGCCGGCCAGGCCGCTGGCCTGCATCGACGTCGGCACCTTCAGCGCCGGCGAAGCGAAGCGCTTCGAAGCGCGCCTGGCCTCCCTCGAACTGGGCGAGCGCCAGTCGCGCCAGGCCGTGCAGGCCCAGGACGTGACCAGCTACCTGGTGAACATCCCGCCCCAGGGCAGCAAGGAAGCGGCCGAGCGCAAGGCGGGCGAGCTGCGCGGCCTGGGCGTCACCAATTTCTTCATCATGCAGGGGGAGTCGCCCATGAAGTGGGCGATCTCGCTGGGCGTGTTCAAGACCGAGAGCGGGGCCCAGACCCTGCTGGCCCAGCTGAACAAGCAGGGCGTTCACAGCGCCCGCATCACGCCGCGCGGCCCCTCGGTCCCGCGCTACAGCTACCGCTTCCGCGATATCGAGGCTGCGGCGCGGGCGCGCATCGAGTCGGTGGCGGATGCGGTGTCGTCGGCGGAAACGACGAATTGCCGTTGATTAGCGCCGCACGACGATGGGTTTCAAACCCAAGGAAGAAGGCAGAGCACGCGCCGCCTCCTGCGCCATCGCACGGGTCTCGAAAGGCCCGCTGTAGATGCGCTTGACCGAACCCGAACGCACCACTTCGATCGCCTGCGAGACGCCGGATTGCTTGAGCTTCTCGCTCATCTCTTCCGCCTTGCCCTCGCGGCCGTAGGAGCCCAGCTGCAGGTAGTAGCCGGGCCTGGCGGCCTTGCCATCCTGCGCGCGGGCCGGCGCATCGGGGCGCGCCACCGCGGCGCTGTCCATGGCCACGCGGTCTTCCAGCATCAAGGCCGCGATTTCCGCCGGCGCCGGCGCGGCCTGGGCGGCCGAGGTGGCGGCGCGGCGCACGGTGGCGACGCGGGTCGGATCGTCCGGGAACAGGCGCTCGAGTTCGACCTGGTGGCTGCCCTTGCCCAGCAGGCCGAGCTTGAGCGCCGCCGTGTACGAGACGTCGACGATGCGGTCCGAATGGAAGGGACCGCGGTCGTTGATGCGCACCACCACCGACTTGCCGGTTTCCAGGCTGGTGATGCGCGCATAGGACGGGATCGGCAGCGTGGGATGCGCGGCCGTCATCTTGTACATGTCGTAGGCTTCGCCCGACGAGGTGCGCTGGCCGTGGAATTTCACGCCATACCAGCTGGCGACGCCGCGCTGGTTGAAGGGCTCGTCGTTGAGGAGCGGGGTGTAGGTCTGCCCGAAGACCGAATACGGCTTGTTGGCGAACTTGGCATAGGGCTCGTACTTGACCAGCGCATCCGGTGTGTCGCGCAAGCCTTCCGGCGGATTGTCGCCGGGGCCGTCGTCCTGGTAGTAGCCGCCGCGGCCGGAACCGGCCGGAGGCAGCTTGGGCAGGGTGGTGTCGATCTTGCCGTTCTTCGTTGCCACCTTGTGCTTCCAGGGCAGTGGAATCAGGCTTTTATGTTCGCCGTCACTGGTTGTGCTGCAGCCTGTCATCAGCGTCGTTGTTACTAACGCGATGACCGCTGGCAGAAACCGAACGGCCATCGCGTTCTCTTTCATGTCAGGTCTGCACCAGTTTGCGGTGTCTTTGAATACTCATCAATATACCACTGCCGAGCCCCAAAGTAATCAAGGCGGTTCCGCCATAGCTCATGAAAGGCAAGGGGACGCCGACCACCGGGAGGATGCCGCTGACCATGCCCATGTTGACGAAAGAGTAAACAAAAAACATCATCGCGATCGAACCGCCCAGCAAGCGCGTGAACAGGTTCGGGGCGTTTGCAGCGATCATCATGCTGCGCCCGATGAGCAGAAGATACAAGAACAGTAACACCAGGTTACCAACGAGGCCGAATTCTTCCGAGTACACCGAGAAGATGAAGTCGGTGGTGCGCTCCGGGATGAACTCGAGGTAGGCCTGGGTGCCCTTCAGGTAACCCTTGCCGCTGATGCCGCCGGAGCCGATCGCAATGGTCGACTGGATGATGTGGAAGCCCTTGCCCAGCGGGTCGGAGGTCGGATCGATCAGCGTCATCACCCGCTCGCGCTGGTAGTCGTGCAGCATCGACCAGGCCACCGGCAGCGCGGCGCAGCCGGCCGTGAACAGCCCGAGCAGGGCCTTCCATGACAGGCCGGCCAGGAAGATCACCCAGAAGCCCGCGGTACCGACCAGCAGCGCGGTGCCGAGGTCGGGCTGCCTGACGATCAGGCCGAAGGGAATCAGCAGCAGCACGGCGGCGACGATGAAGTTCTGCCACTTCATGAAGCCGGCGCGGGCCTGGAAATACCAGGCCAGCATCAGCGGCGTGGCGATCTTGAGTATCTCGGAAGGCTGGATGTCGACGCCGACGTGCAGCCAGCGCCGCGCGCCCTTCTTGATGGTGCCGAACAGCGCCACCGCCACCAGCAGCGCGACGCCGAAACTGTAGATCGGCACGGCCAGGCGCAGCAGCATCTGCGGCGGAATGTTCGCCGCGATCCACATCACCGTGAAGGACAGCAGGATGTTGCGCATCTGCCCTTCCATGCGGCCGGGGAAGTCGTGGCCGGCCGAACTCATGGTCAGCGTACCGACCGAGAACAGCAGGAACAGGATCAGGGCCAGCGGGCCGTCGAAGACCGTGAAGTAGGGTTTCAGGCGCCGGCTCAGCGAGCGCCGTTCTGGAATATGGGCTGGCATCGCTTACTCCTTGTTGCCCGGGGTCTCGCCACCCGGCGGCTTCGGCTGGCCGGCGCTCGGGCCGAAGGCCTCTTCCGGCACCGCCAGGTCTTCCTTCTGCACCGCGGTACTCGGCAGCGGCTTGGCCTTGTCGCCGGGACGCTTGCCCAGCAGGTAGTAGTCGAGCGCCTTGCGCGCGATCGGGGCCGCGTACTGGGCGCCGAAGCCGGCGTTCTCGACCACCATCGCGATCGCGATCTTCGGCTTGTCGGCCGGCGCGAAGGCGGTGAACAGCGCGTTGTCGCGCAGGCGTTCCGGGGTCATGTTGTGGTTGTACTTGGCGCCCTTCAGGCCGACCACCTGGGCGGTACCGGTCTTGCCGCCGGCCGTGTACTCCGCATTGCGGAAGGCCAGCCGGCCGGTGCCGCTCGGATCGGTCATCACGCCGACCATCGCGTGCTTGATGATGTCGATGTTTTCCTGCTTCAGCGGGATGCGGCCGGATTCCTTCGGCACCGTCAGCGCGCGCTGCTTGGTACCGCCGTCCTCGACGATCTTGACCAGGTGCGGCTTCATGATCACGCCATTGTTGGCCAGGGTCGCCACCGCATGCGCCAGCTGCAGCATCGTGTAGCTGTTGAAGCCCTGGCCGATGCTGACCGAGATCGTGTCGCCGCCCACCCACTTCTGGGCCGCGCGGTTGCGCTTGAAGCGTTCGCGCTTCCACTCCTGCGACGGCAGCACGCCCGACTTCTCGTGCTCGAGGTCGATGCCGGTCGCCGAGCCGAAGCCGAACTGCTTCATGAAACCGCTGATGGCGTCGATGCCCAGGTCGTTGCCGAGCTGGTAGTAGTAGGTGTCGCAGGACATCACGATCGAGCGGTACATGTCGATGTAGCCGTGGCCGCCGGGCTTGTCGTCGTTGAAGCGGTGGCCGCCCAGCATGAAGAAGCCGGCGTCGTTGATGCCCTGTTCGGGACGGCGCTTGCCCAGCTCCAGCGCGGCCAGGGCCATGAAGGGTTTGAAGGTCGAGCCGGGCGGATAGGTGCCGGACAGCGGACGGTTCATCAGCGGCCGGTCGAGCGAGGTATTCAGCTCGGACCAGCTTTGCGAATCGATGCCGTCGACGAACAGGTTGGGATCGAAGCCGGGCCGCGACACATAGGCCAGCACGTCGCCGGTCTCCGGTTCGATCGCGACCAGCGCGCCGCGGAAGTCGCCGAAGGCTTCCTCGATCACCTTCTGCAGCTCGATGTCGATCGACAGGATCAGGTTCGAGCCCGGCACCGGCGCGGTGCGCGACAGGGTGCGGATCGCGCGCCCGCCTGCCGAGCGCTCGACTTCCTCGTAGCCGGTCTGGCCGTGCAGCTGGCGCTCGTAGCTCTTTTCCAGGCCTTCCTTGCCGATGTGGTCGGTGCCGTTGTAGTTGGCCGAGTCGTCGCCTTCCTCGATGGCCTTGGCTTCGTTCTGGTTGATGCGGCCGATATAGCCCAGCACGTGCGAAGCGATCTCGCCCAGCGGGTACTGGCGGAACAGGCGCGCCTGCACCTCCACGCCCGGGAAGCGGAAACGCTGGGCGGTGAAGCGCGCCACTTCGTCGTCGCTCAGGCGGGTGCGGATCGGCACGCTGGCGAAGTTCTTCGACTCTTCCAGCAGGCGCTTGAAGCGCTTCCTGTCCTTGGCCTCGATGGTCACCAGCTTCGACAACTCGTCGATCACGGAATCGAGGTTCGCCTCGAGCTTGGACGGCGTGATCTCCAGGGTGTAGGCCGAGTAGTTGCTGGCCAGGACCACGCCGTTGCGGTCGAGGATCAGGCCGCGGTTGGGGACGATCGGCACCAGGGCGATGCGGTTGTCCTCGGCCTGGGCCATGTACTGGTTGTGCTTGATCACCTGGAGCCAGACGAAGCGGGCAACCAGCAGGCCGAAGCAGATGAACACGAGCACCACCAGCGCCGTCAGGCGCATGCGGAAATTGTGGATCTCGCGATCGTTGTTTTTAATCTCGGTCATTCAACGAACATCAGATTGGGCGCGTATGGTCCTTGTCCACCGCACGGCGCTGCGGCGCCAGCAGCAGCCAGGTGATGGCCGGCCACAGGGCGACCGCGACCACGCTTTCGATGAAGTGCAGCCAGTCCGGAAAGCGCCCGGTGACGATGAAGCGGACGATCACCTGGATCGCCTGCGTCATCAAGAGCAGCGGAAACACGTGCAGCGCCTGGGTCGCCAGCGGGAACCACAGCACGCGGCGGTGGATCATGATCGCCAGGTAGGACAGCAGGGTGTAGGCCAGCGCGTTCTCGCCGAGCAGGGTGGCGTCGTGCACGTCCATCAGCAGGCCCATCGAAAAGGCGATGCCGATGCCGACCTTGCGCGGCTGGTGGATGCCCCAGAATACCAGTACCAGCGCGACGAAGTCCGGCGCGCCGACCCAGCGTCCCCAGGGCAGCAGGTTGAGCATGAAAGCGCAGATCAGGCTGAAGGCGATGAACAGCGGGCTGACCGGCAGCAGGATGTAGTGCGGGCGGGTAGGCATCAGGTCCCCTCCCCGCTACGCGGCGCGGCGGGCGTGGCGTTTGCCGGCGCGCGCTGGACGGGCGRCGTGCCGGTTGCGGGAGCGGCGGCGCCTGCGGCCGCGGGCGGCGTGGTGCGGGCCGGCGTGTTGG
>NZ_JBFTRS010000043.1:0-11376 GCF_056399645.1 Massilia sp. 01N417
CTGCGAAGCAATCGGAAGTGGTTCCAAGAAAAGCCTCTAAGCTTCAGTCATACGAGACCGTACCGCAAACCGACACAGGTGGGCGAGATGAGTATTCTAAGGCGCTTGAGAGAACTCGGGAGAAGGAACTCGGCAAATTGGTACCGTAACTTCGGGATAAGGTACGCCCCGGTAGCTTGACYRCTTTACTGYRGAAGGGTGAAAGGGTTGCAATAAACTGGTGGCTGCGACTGTTTAATAAAAACACAGCACTCTGCAAACACGAAAGTGGACGTATAGGGTGTGACGCCTGCCCGGTGCTGGAAGATTAAATGATGGGGTGCAAGCTCTTGATTGAAGTCCCAGTAAACGGCGGCCGTAACTATAACGGTCCTAAGGTAGCGAAATTCCTTGTCGGGTAAGTTCCGACCTGCACGAATGGCGTAACGATGGCCACACTGTCTCCTCCCGAGACTCAGCGAAGTTGAAATGTTTGTGATGATGCAATCTACCCGCGGCTAGACGGAAAGACCCCATGAACCTTTACTGTAGCTTTGCATTGGACTTTGAACCAATCTGTGTAGGATAGGTGGGAGGCTTTGAAGCGGGGACGCCAGTTCTCGTGGAGCCATCCTTGAAATACCACCCTGGTTTGTTTGAGGTTCTAACCTTGGCCCGTRATCCGGGTCGGGGACAGTGCATGGTAGGCAGTTTGACTGGGGCGGTCTCCTCCTAAAGTGTAACGGAGGAGTTCGAAGGTACGCTAGGTACGGTCGGACATCGTGCTAATAGTGCAATGGCATAAGCGTGCTTAACTGCGAGACCGACAAGTCGAGCAGGTACGAAAGTAGGACATAGTGATCCGGTGGTTCTGTATGGAAGGGCCATCGCTCAACGGATAAAAGGTACTCTGGGGATAACAGGCTGATTCCTCCCAAGAGTTCATATCGACGGGGGAGTTTGGCACCTCGATGTCGGCTCATCACATCCTGGGGCTGTAGCCGGTCCCAAGGGTATGGCTGTTCGCCATTTAAAGTGGTACGTGAGCTGGGTTTAAAACGTCGTGAGACAGTTTGGTCCCTATCTGCCGTGGGCGTTGGAAATTTGAAGGGGGCTGCTCCTAGTACGAGAGGACCGGAGTGGACGAACCTCTGGTGTACCGGTTGTCACGCCAGTGGCATTGCCGGGTAGCTAAGTTCGGAAGAGATAACCGCTGAAAGCATCTAAGCGGGAAACTCGCCTTGAGATGAGATTTCCCGGAGCCTTGAGCTCCTTGAAGGGTCGTTCGAGACCAGGACGTTGATAGGTCGGGTGTGGAAGTGCAGTAATGCATTAAGCTAACCGATACTAATTGCCCGTACGGCTTGTCCCTATAACCTTGGCAGTCAGCCAGGGTACGATGACAGCTGTTTGTTGACACAACAGATCTTTTCTGCGTGCCTGAAACCGCTTTCTGGTCCTGCAATCCGTCGACCCGTACCGATTTGCGGCACAATGCAGCTGTTGTCTAACCATCAAGGCAAACAGCATGAAAGAACAGGTTGCGAGGAAGGTCACCCTGGTCCGCGCCATCGAGACCGCGGATATCAAACACGAAGTCCTGAGCGACGACGACCGCATGTACGCCAGCCGCAGCGCGCGCGAACTCGCGCAGTGGTCCGCAGCCGACAGCAAGTCGGAACTCACGCTCGACCATTTCCTGGAGCAGCGCTCCGAGCAGATCCTCAAGCGCCTCGCCGAGCGCACCCCCGCTTTCCGCACTTTCCTGAACCGGCGCCCCTTGCTGCCCATGCTGTCGGCGCTGCTGCCCTTGCTCGCACTGATTGCCGGCGCCGTCATCGACCACATCGCCGATCCGCACCGCGTCGACCTGCTGTCGGCGCCGCTCCTCCTGATCATCGGCTGGAACCTGCTGGTCTATGTGATCCTGCTGGCCTGGCTCCTGGTTCCTTCGAAGCGCACGGGATGGGTCGGGCCCGAGTGGATGCGCAGGCTCAGCGTCGGCAAGGCACGATTGCCGCGCAAGCTGCCGGCGCCGCTCGCGGCCGCCCTCGGCGAGTACGCGCTCGACTGGACCCAGCTCTCCTGGAAGCTGAACCACGCGCGCCTGAGCCGCACGGTCCACCTGTCGGCCGCCGCCTTCGCGCTCGGGGCCATCATCTCGCTGTATGCGCGCGGCCTGCTGACGCAGTACGCCGCCGGCTGGGAGAGCACCTTCCTCGACGCCAGCCAGGTGCACGCGCTGCTGTCCTGGCTGTTCGCGCCGGCCTTGTTCCTGTTCCCGATCGAAGGCTTCAGCGTCGCCGACATCCAGGCCCTGCGCTTCGTGCAGGAGCCATCGAGCGCCGGCGGCGCGCGCTGGGTCCACCTGTATGCCGCGACCCTGCTGCTGGTGGTGATCCTGCCGCGCCTGGTCCTGTTCCTGTTTGCCGGCTGGCGTGCATCCCGCCTCGCGCGGCGCTTTCCGCTCGACCTGCAGCAGCCCTACTACGCAAAACTCGCCGACCACATCGGCGCCGGCCGCGGTCCGGTGACCCTGCGCGTGCTCCCGTACAGCTTCACGCTCGACGAACGCCGCGACCGCGGCCTGTCGGCAATCGCCGCCGCCATGTTCGGCGAGCAGACCCGGGTCATGCTGCGGCCCTCGCTGCCCTACGGCGAGGATCCGAAAGCCGTCCTGCAGGAGCTGCGCCCGGACACCGTCGACGCGACCGTGACCGCAGTCCTGTTCAGCCTGGCCGCCACGCCCGAGCAGGAAAACCACGGCGCGCTGCTGGCCGCGATTGCGCGCCAGCTGCCCGGCGGCGTCAGTGCGCTGGTCGACGAATCGGCGCTGACCGAACGTGCGATGAGCCAGGACGGCGTCGATGCGCGCCTGGCCGAGCGCACCGCCCTGTGGCGGCAGTTCTGCACCTATCACCAGGTGCCGGTGACCATCGTGAACCTGCTGCAGCCTGAAAAGTACGCGGCCGGCAGTCAAGGCCATGCCGCCGCGACGGGGGTACGATGAGCGAGGGAGTCAAGGTCCAGTTCGCGCTCGTTTCGCATACCAATAACGGCAAGACCACGCTCGCGCGCACCCTGGTCGGCATGGACGTCGGCGAGGTGCGCGACGCCGCCCACGTCACGACCTTCTCGGAAGCCCACGTGCTGCAGACCACGGAGCAGGGCGACAGCCTGCTGCTGTGGGACACACCCGGCTTCGGCGACTCGGTCCGCCTGCTCAAGCGGCTGGCGATGTCGGGGAATCCGATCGGCTGGTTCCTGCGCGAGGTCTTCGACCGCTACCGCGACCGTCCGTTCTGGCTCAGCCAGCACGCCTTGCGCGCCGCGCGCGACGAGGCCGACGTCGTGCTCTACCTGGTGAATTCGAGCGAGCATCCGCGCGATGCCGGCTACCTGCCGGCCGAGATGCGCATCCTGGAGTGGCTCGGCAAACCGGTGGTGGTCCTGCTCAACCAGCTCGGGCCGCCGCGGCCGTCGGCCGAGGAACAGGCCGAGCAGGCGCTATGGAAGCAGCACCTCGACCAGTACCCGGTCGTGCGCGAGGTGCTGGCCCTCGACGCCTTCGCACGCTGCTGGGTGCACGAACACGTGTTCTACGAAGCCGTCGGCAAACTGGTCCCGGAACCGAAGCGCGCCGGCTACGGCCGCCTGCGCGCGGCCTGGGAGGCGAACAACCTGGCCCGCTACCACGACTCGCTGCGCATCACCGCCGGGCAGCTGGCGGCCGCGGCGCGCGACAGCGAAGCCGTCCCCGAGGAAAACGGCGGCCTGCTGCAGTCGGCACTGAAGGCGGTCCGTCTCGGCAAATCCGATGCGCGCCGCCAGGAAGCGGCGATGGCGCGGCTGGTCGAGCGGCTCGAAGAGAGGATCGCCCAGTCGACCACGCGCCTGCTGACCCTGCACCGTCTCGATCCCGGCCAGGCGGCCCGCATCAATGCGCGGGTGCGCGACAACTTCAAGGTCCGTGCGCCGCTCGACAAGACCCAGGCCGGCCTGCTCGGCGCGGTGGTCTCGGGCGCGGCGACGGGACTCTCGGCCGACCTGATGGCCGGCGGCCTGACCTTGGGTGGTGGCGCACTGCTGGGGGCGATCGTCGGTGCGCTGACGATGGCCGGCGCGGCCTGGGGCTTCAATACGACCACCGACCGCAATCACCCGACGGTGCAGTTCGCGCCGCCTTTCCTGCGCACGCTGATGGTCGGCAGCATCCTGCGCTACCTGGCGGTCGCCCACTTCGGACGTGGACGCGGGAATTTCGTCGAAGGAGAGGCACCGCCGTTCTGGCAGGCGGCGGTGGAGGAGGCCCTGCAGGCGCATTGCCCGGATACGGAGCGCTTCTGGGCGGAGGTGCGCACGCAGGAGGAGAAGGACGCCGGACGCCTGTACGGCCTGCTCGTCAGGGTCGTCGACGACGTGCTGGCACGCCTCTACCCCGGCGTGCACATCCCCGCCGCCTAGAAACGGTACTGCATGCTCGCGCCGAGCACCCAGTTGCGGCCCGGCGCGGCTTCGTAATAGCGGCGGTTGCTGTCGCCGACGATCACCGAGCCGATGTAGTTGCGGTCGAACAGGTTGTTCACGCGCGCATACTCCTTCAGCCGCCAGGAGCCGAGCTGCTGCTGCGCCTGCACCCGCAGGTTGGCGATCATGTAGCCCGGCGCCGGATTGGCCTGGTTGGCGTCGTCCGGATACATCCTGGTGTTGGCGATGGTCTCGAACGCGGCGCCGTAGCGGTCGGCGCTGTCCTTCCAGCCGAATTCGCCGTACAGGCTGGCGTTCGGCACGCCCGGCAGGCGGCTGCCCGCGAGGACGCTGCCGAAGCCCTCGTCGTACACGGCGCGCAGCACGCTCAGGGCCAGCCTGGCGTTCCAGTTGCGCCGCCATTCGGCGTCCAGCGACAGTTCTCCGCCCTGGCGCAGGGTCGCGCTGGCGTTACGGTAGCTGGTGCGCCCGCCCGACGAACTGTCGACCACGAGTTCGTCGCTGGTCTTCACCTGGAACACCGCTGCATTGATGCGCACGCCGTCGAGTGGCATGGCCTTCACGCCGAATTCCAGGTGGGTGCTCCGGGCCGGCGCCAGCGAAAAATTGAAGCCGCCACCCAGGCCCGAATAAAACACCTCGTTCAGGGTCGGGGTTTCGAAGCCGCGCGCCGCGCTGGCGTAGACGTTCAGGCCCGGGTTGATCTTGTACAGCAGGCCGAGCAGCGGCGTCGTGTGGCGGTAGCTGACGCTGCCGCTGTCGTTGCCGTTGGAGAGATAGCGGTCTTCGACGTCGAAATCGACCCGGCTGTGGCGCAGGCCGGCGCTCAGCACCCAGGGGCCGCGCTCCCATTCGAACTGTGCGTAGGGATCGAGGTTCTTGACCTCGTCCTTCTCGTCGCGGCGCAGGCGGCCCTGCACGCCGAACTGGGTGCCGACGAAGTTCTCGTAGCCCGTACGGTCGTCGTTCGAAGCGCCGGCCTCGATGCCGACGGTGGAGCGCAGCGTGCCGTCGAGGAGGGGACGGGACATGGTCCAGTTGGCGTCGATGCCGTGGAAGTCGCGCTGGAAGTCGACCACGCCGCCCGAATGGCTGGGCGGCGCCTGGAAGGCTTGCGAAAAGGCCTGGTACTGGATCACACGGCGGTTGCCGACATAGGCCGTCACGCGCAGCCGGTCGCTGCCGAAGCGCTGTTCCCAGGTCGCGCCCAGCTGCTGGTGGTCGATGCTCTTGCGCGTGTCATAGCGTTCGGCGAAGGTGCGCTGCGGCGTGCGCGGATCGCTGGTATCGATCTCGCCCGCGCGCGGGTCGCGCTGCCAGGTGGCCCAGGTGGCGCCGAGCGGATCCTGGGTATCGTCCTGGTTCAGTGCGCCGGCGACCAGGGTCAGCTTGCTCGTCGTGCTCGGCGCGAAGGTGAGCTTGGCATAGGCCTGGTCGCGCCGGGCCGCGCTGTGGCTGCGGTAGCCGTCGGTGTCGAAGCGCGAAGCGTCCAGCAGGTAGCCGACGCCGCCGGCGCTGCCGCTCGCGTTCAGGTCGGTCTTGCGGCTGCCGTAGCTGCCGCTGCTGACGTTCAGTTCGACTTCCGGCGCAGCTTTCGGCTCGCGCGTAAACAGCTGGATCACACCGCCGGAGTGGTTGCCGTACAGGGCAGAGAAGGGACCGCGCAGCACTTCGATGCGTTCGGCCAGGTCGAGGTCGAAGGTGGCGGCCTGGCCCTGGCCGTCGGGCATGGTGGCCGGGACACCGTCGGCGATCAGGCGCACGCCGCGCACGCCGAAGGCCGAACGGGCACCGAAGCCGCGCGAAGAGATCTGCAGGTCCTGCGCATAATTCTGGCGGTTCGCCGCCACCAGGCCCGGCACTGCGGACAGGGCCTCGGACGCGTTGACGCGCGGTTGGCCGGCGCCGATGCGGTCGGCCCCGATCACGTCGATCGAGGCCGGCAGGTCGAAGCTGAGTTGTTCGGTGCGGCTGGCCGTCACCACGACGACCGGAACAGCCGCGTTCGCGTCGGCATCGGCCAGGGCGAACGGCATATAGGTAGCGGACAGCGCCGCGATGACGCTCGAAGCAAGGGTGTGACGTTTCATCTTTTCTCCGTTATTCCGGCACGAACTATACCTGCCGGACGGGAATCCCGTTGTCCGCTTGCTCATTCGCACTGTGTCAATCTGGAGCAGGTGTCACACCAGGTGGCGCAGCTCCGGCCGGCCTTGTTCACGTCTTCCCCTCTTGGCGATGCCGCCCGAGGGCTGGCATGGCGCTTGCGAGAGTAGGGGTTCCACACAACCACAACGAAACCAGAGGATGACATGAATCTTGCAGACATCAGCAAACTCGGCGTTGCCAATCCCTTCCGCCAGCGCTACGACAACTTCATCGGCGGGGCCTTCGTCCCACCCGTGAAGGGCGAGTACTTCGCCAACGTGACGCCGATTACCGGCCAGCCTTTCTGCGAGGTGGCGCGCTCGAGCGCGGAGGACATCGACGCCGCGCTCGATGCCGCCCATGCCGCCAAGGAGGCTTGGGGCAAGACCTCGCCCGCCGAACGCGCCAACATCCTGAACAAGATCGCGGACCGCATGGAGCAGAACCTCAAGATGCTCGCGACCGCCGAGACCATCGACAACGGCAAGCCGATCCGCGAGACCATGGCGGCCGACATCCCGCTGGCGATCGACCACTTCCGCTACTTTGCCGGCTGCATCCGCAGCCAGGAGGGCGCGATCTCGACCATCGACCACGAGACCTATGCCTACCACTTCCACGAGCCGCTGGGCGTGGTCGGCCAGATCATCCCCTGGAACTTCCCGATCCTGATGGCCGTGTGGAAGCTGGCACCGGCGCTGGCGGCCGGCAACTGCGTGGTGCTCAAGCCCGCCGAACAGACCCCGGCCTCGATCATGGTGCTGATGGAGCTGATCGCCGACCTGCTGCCGGCCGGCGTGATCAACATCGTCAACGGCTATGGCCTGGAAGCCGGCAAGCCGCTCGCGTCCAGCAAGCGCATCGCCAAGATCGCGTTCACCGGCGAGACCGGCACCGGCCGCCTGATCATGCAGTACGCAGCCCAGAACCTGATTCCGGTGACCCTGGAGCTGGGCGGCAAGTCGCCGAACATCTTCTTCGAAGACGTGATGGCGGCTGACGACGAGTTCTTCGACAAGTGCCTGGAAGGTTTTGCGATGTTCGCGCTGAACCAGGGCGAGGTCTGCACCTGCCCGTCGCGGGTGCTGGTGCAGGAATCGATCTACGAGAAGTTCATGGAGCGCGCGCTGGCCAGGGTCGAGAGCATCAAGGCCGGCAATCCGCTCGACGCGAACACCATGATCGGCGCCCAGGCCTCGCAGGAGCAGCTCGAGAAGATCCTGTCCTACCTCGACATCGGCCGCCAGGAAGGCGCCGAGGTGCTGGCCGGCGGCGAGCGCGCCACCCACGAGGGCGACCTGTCCGGCGGCTACTATGTGCGGCCGACCGTGTTCAAGGGCGACAACCGGATGCGCATCTTCCAGGAAGAGATCTTCGGCCCGGTCGTCTCCGTCACGACCTTCAAGGACGAAGCCGATGCCCTGCGCATCGCCAACGACACCTTGTACGGCCTGGGTGCCGGCCTGTGGACGCGCGACGGCAGCCGCGCCTTCCGCGTCGGCCGCGCGATCCAGGCGGGCCGGGTGTGGACCAACTGCTACCACCTGTACCCGGCGCACGCGGCCTTCGGCGGCTACAAGCAGTCGGGCATCGGCCGCGAGAACCACAAGATGATGCTCGAGCACTACCAGCAGACCAAGAACCTGCTGGTGAGCTACAGCCCGAAGGCGCTCGGCTTCTTCTGAGGACCGCCATGGTCACGCCAGTCGACCGCGTGACCGCGACGCCGGCCGCACTCGCCTTCATCGGCGAGCTGCGGCAGCGTCACGGACCGCTGATGTTCTTCCAGTCCGGCGGCTGCTGCGACGGCAGCGCGCCGATGTGCTATCCGGCGGGAGAGTTCAACCTGAGCGACACCGACGTCTGCCTGGGCAGCCTGGACGGGACGCCCTTCTACATGGGCCAGGAGCAGTTCGCCTACTGGGAGCACACCCAGCTGATCATCGACGTGGTGGCCGGTAACGGCGGCATGTTCTCGCTCGATAACGGCACCGGGCGGCGCTTCCTGACGCGCTCACGCCTTTTTACGGACGAGGAGTGCGCGCTGCTGCGCGGCCAGCCGGTCAGCTAGTCCTCGGCAGCTTGCGATAAATGGTGTTGCGCGACACCCCCAGGGCGCGTGCGGCGGCGGAGACATTGCCGCCGTGGGCATCGAGGGTGCGCAGGATGGCGCTCAGCTCCAGTTCGTCGAGCCGGCCGGCGGCCCCGGTGCGGGCCGTCGCCGGGGCTTGCGCTTCGACGGCAGCGCAGGCCTCCGCCGCCTCGTCGAGAAAATCGTCGGGCAGGTGGTGCAGGCCGATCTCGTCCTCGTCGCCGGCCATCAGGCTTGCTGTGCGCAGCAGGCTGGCGAGCTGGCGCAGGTTGCCGGGCCAGGCGTGGCGCCTGAACAGGTGCAGGACCTCGTCCGCCACGCGCCTGCGCCGGGTGCCGCCCGCCAGCATCGTCGCCACGAGGGCATCGAGATCGCCGCGCTCGCGCAGCGGCGGCAGCTTCACCACCAGGCCGTTCAGGCGGTAATACAGGTCTTCGCGGAACAGGCCATCGGCGATGCGCTTGCGCAGCTCATGGTTGGTGGCGCAGACCAGTTCGACGTCGACCGCCAGCTGCCGCGATCCGCCCAGCGGCATCACCTTGCGCTCCTCGAGCACGCGCAGCAGGCGCGCCTGCAGGGCGAGCGGCATGTCGCCGATCTCGTCGAGGAACAGGGTGCCGCCGTGGGCCTGCATGATCCTGCCGGC
Organism: Massilia sp. 01N417; assembly: GCF_056399645.1. Lineage (NCBI taxonomy): Bacteria > Pseudomonadati > Pseudomonadota > Betaproteobacteria > Burkholderiales > Oxalobacteraceae > Massilia > Massilia sp. 01N417. The sequence goes on from NZ_JBFTRS010000043.1 coordinate 9,354, forward strand.
GGCGCCTTTCCTGCGCGCGCCGGTGAAAGCGCCTTCCTCGTAGCCGAACAGCTCGGATTCGATCAGCGCTTCCGGAATCGCTGCGCAATTCACTGCGACGAAGGGACCGCGCGCACGCGGCGAATCCTGGTGGATGGCCTGGGCCAGCCATTCCTTGCCGGTGCCGGTCTCGCCCATGATCAGGATCGGCACGCCCTGGCCGAGGACCTTCCCGACTTTCGCGATCGACTGCGCCAGCCGGGCATCGCCCGTGTTCAGGGCTTGCAGCCGGGAGCGCGGCTGCGGCGCGGCGGGCATGTCGCGCGCCGGCGCTGCGGGGGCGGGCAGGGCGGGGGTGTCGTTCAGCAGCTGCACACCATGCTTGAGGCGCAGCTCGGCGCGGCCGCGCACCCGCACGCCGTTGTGCATGCACAGGTCGAGCAGCCCCGGCGCCGCGCTGCGGTAGTGATCGTAGAGGCTCGACAGCGGCAGGCCGAACAGGGAACTGAAGGTCTGGGCCTGCAGGGCCGGCGCGGACAGGCCGAGCTGGAACAGGCCGTTGCGGTTGGCCGCCAGCAAGCGGCCGCCCGGTGTGAAGGAGGCGATGCCTTCCATGAGCGTGCCGATGAATTCCGGGCGGGTGTGGAAGTGCAGGGTGATCGCGTTCTCGTAGGCGGAGGCGAACAGCTGGTTCTCGATCATCAGCGCCGACATCCGCACCAGGGCCATGGTGTGCTTGTGGAAGCTGCGCCGGTCGCCGCTGACGTCGAGCACGCCGATCACCTTGCCGCGGTGGTCCACGATCGGTGCGGCCGAGCAGGTGAGGAAGTGGTTGGCCGTCAGGTAGTGCTGGTCGGCGTGCACGATGGTGGGAGCCTGTTCGGCGATGGCGGTGCCGATCGCATTCGTGCCCTTGCTCTCCTCGGACCAGTCGACGCCCGGCGTGAGGGCGACACGATTGGCTTTTTCCATGAAGTCGGCATCGCCCAGCGAGTGCAGGATCACGCCGCGGGCATCGGTCAGCAGCACCGTGTTATGCGTGTTGGCGATCTGCTGGTACAGGGTCTCCATCGCCGGCAGCGCGTGGCTGTACAGCATGCGGTTCTGCTCGACCAGGGCCGAGAGGGCGGAAACGGACAGGGGATCGAAGTCGGGATGGACGTCGGCACGCAATCCGTAATGCTGGGAACGGCGGTGCGAGCTGGCGATGGTTGCCGGCAGGTGATAAGTCATTCCATGTCTCCTGGTTGGCCCTGGACCGCGGCTCTATCGCTGGAAGTCGACTATTGGCTAATGTAGCACGCAAGCGAGCGCTTGCTCCATCGTGTTCGTTTCATTCCTGTTCTCCAAAGCGCCGTTGTAAATACATGGCGCTGCTGCGACCAGAAAAGACTGCTGGACTGGCAGGGACGCTATCGCTTCACCAGGGCGATCACGCTGCGCCTGGGTGTGAAGAACCTGCTCGACAGGCAGTCGCCGCTGTCGCTGCGCGCTTCTTCTGGCCACCAGGTCGGCTATGACCCGCGCTATGCCGATCCGCTCGGCCGCCAGGTCTATGTGACGGGTAACTACAAGTTCCAAGGCTAGCCTTTCTTGTAGCGGACAGGACGGCGGACGAAAGTCCGCCGTCCTGTTGCTTTATCGACGCCGCTTGCGCCGCGGAGGGCTTGCGCGCCGATATTCCGTTTGCTATAGTGCGCGTCCTGCTTCTGCAGCGCACCGTCGAGATTCAACAACGAGTGCACACTGCGAAAAAGGATGAGTTGACGAGGTAAGCGAAACACGGCATAATCTCACTTCTCTGCTGCTGACGAACAAAACGATTCGCCGGATGCAGCAAGGCAGTACCGAATACGATCTTTAACAATCAACAGTCGATAAGTGTGGGCGTTTGATGAGGTGCCAGCATCCTTCGGGGTGCTGAATGCTTAAATTATCAAATGTTCACAAAAAGTATAACGTTGCTCAGCAATGAGTAACGGTCAGTATTTTGAGTGGGCGACATGACACGCAAGTGTCAAAACAGAGATTAAACTGAAGAGTT
>NZ_JBFTRS010000044.1:0-9452 GCF_056399645.1 Massilia sp. 01N417
GACGAACCTCTGGTGTACCGGTTGTCACGCCAGTGGCATTGCCGGGTAGCTAAGTTCGGAAGAGATAACCGCTGAAAGCATCTAAGCGGGAAACTCGCCTTGAGATGAGATTTCCCGGAGCCTTGAGCTCCTTGAAGGGTCGTTCGAGACCAGGACGTTGATAGGTCGGGTGTGGAAGTGCAGTAATGCATTAAGCTAACCGATACTAATTGCCCGTACGGCTTGTCCCTATAACCTTGGCAGTCATGCCRGGGTACGATGACAGCTGTTTGTTGACACAACAGATAAAACTACTTCTTCCAGATTCAGCGTCGCGTCTTCCTCAGGAGACGATACGCGTACAAGTCATGCCTGATGACCATAGCAAGTCGGTACCACCCCTTCCCATCCCGAACAGGACCGTGAAACGACTTTGCGCCGATGATAGTGCTGCAACCAGTGTGAAAGTAGGTTATCGTCAGGCTAATTATTCGCAGAAGCCCGCTCAGTTGATACTGAGCGGGCTTTTTGCTTTTCTGCGCGTTAAATAGCTGCGACCAACTTGTATAGGCAAATCCGCCACAAATTCTTATCTAGGGAAAGTTTTTGCTGGAGTCAGCCGGTGTATGTACGGTAGCATTGCGCTCTTTTGTTATCCGACACTCAATATGACAGACAGCAGCGACACCAACCCGCGGCCCAGGCGGGCCAGATATTTCCGCCTTGCGGCATTGCTGGTGTCCTTCTCCTGCCTGACAGTCGCGATCACGGTGCTGCTCCAGCTGCTGCTCGTCGATCACTACGCCAACCAACACGCTTCCGAACAGGCCAGGCTGCGCCTCCAGCAGCTGTCCTGGCAGATGCGCGACTCGCTCGACCGCACCCTGGACCAGGCGGTGCGCGACGTCTACCTGCTGTCGGCACTGCCGCAACTGCGCCACCCCGCCGATCCGGCCGCGGCGCGCGAGATCCTCGAGAACCTGCAACGCCATTTCAGCAATTACGCCTGGATCGGCATCGCCCAGCCCGACGGCAAGGTGCTGGCCGCGACCGGCGGGCTGCTGGAAAACCGCGACGTCAGCTCGCGCCCCTGGTTCCATACCGGCGAGCAGGAGGTGACGGCCATCGATTACCATCCCGCCGCCCTGCTCGGCAAACTGCTGCCGCGGTCGAACGATCCCTGGCGTTTCGTCGACATTGCGGGGCCGATCCGCGACGACGACGGCGCCCTGCGCGGCGTGCTCGCCATCCACCTGAGCTGGAGCTGGGCGCGCAGCCTTGCCCGTGAGCTGCTGACGCCGGCGCAGCGCGATATCGGCGCCGAGATCATCGTCGTGCGCAACGATGGCGTGGTCCTGCTCGGCCCCGACGATATCCTCGAGAAGTGCATTTCGACCGAAAGCCTCAGGCTGGCCCAGCAGGGCAAAACGGGCGCCATCACGGAACGCTGGCCGGACGGCCACACCTATGTGACGGGCTACAGCCGGAGTGGAGGCAGCCGCGAGCGCGCATCCCTGCACTGGGCGGTCCTGGTGCGCCAGACGGAACAGGCGGCGATGGCTTCGGCCCGCCGTTTCGAGCTCCGCGCAATGTGGTTCAGCCTGCTCCTTGCCGGGGTCCTCGCCGCACTGGCGGCCCTGATGGCCCGGCGCATCGTGGCGCCCCTGAAGTCGCTGAGCGGCGCCATGGAAAACATCGCCCAGGCGCCCGAGCACGCGGTGCCGGAAGCGATTCCCGCGGCCGGCGGCTTCCATGAAGCCCAGGTCCTGTCCAAGGCCTTGCGCGGCCTGATCCGCAACGAGCGCCGCCACCGCATGGCCCTCGAGGAGATGAACGCGCACCTGGAGGAAACGGTGGCCGCGCGCACCGCCGAGCTGGAAGGCCTGCTGATGCGCGACCTGCTGACCGGCCTGCCGAACCGGCGCGCACTGATGCAGACACTGCCCGAAGCGATGGCGCGCGCGGCCCGCCTGCGGCGTCCCTGCGCGGTGCTGTTCCTCGACATGGATGGCTTCAAGCAGGTCAACGATACCCGCGGCCACGAAGAGGGCGACGAACTGCTGCGTCGCTTCGGCGGCCGCATCCTCGCCGGCATCCGCGAGACGGATATGGCGGCCCGGCTTGCGGGCGACGAGTTCGTGGTGATCCTGGAGATGCTGAGCGACGAGCTGGATGCCGCCGCCAAGGCGGAGACCTTGCTGGCCCAGCTCACCCGGCCCTATGCCCTGCATGGCGGCAGCGTGCAGGTGGGAGCGAGTATCGGGGTGGCCCTGCACATGCCGGACCAGGCGCCGGATCCGGCGCGCCTGCTGGCCCGGGCCGACCAGGCCATGTACGAGGCCAAGCGCAAGGGCAAGAGCCGGATCGCGGTCGCGCCGGCGGAAGCCGCGTCCGCCGAGGCGCGCTGACGGCGCCTCGCTCAGGAAGGAGACGGGTTAGACGCCCCAGAGGACGTCGGTGCCCTGGTCGCGCGCGGCGCGCAGCATTTCCAGCAGTGGATAGGCGCGGGTCGGGAAGCTGACCATTTCGACCGGTTCGTGTTCGGCATCTTCGACATCGCCGGCATGGGCCTTGACGTCCTGCTCGACTTCGTCGGTGGCGTGGTGCTTGCGGCTCTCTTCGATTTCATGCTCGAGCAGTTGTACGGCCTTGGTGGCTTCGGCAGCCGTGATGACGCCGCGCTCCGGGTCCTTGTGCAGCAGGTCGAGGATGCGCATGGCATGTTCCTGCATCATCAGGACGTTTGGATAGGCTTTGGATTTGAAGGTGATTAGCATAGCTTTCTCGTTCAATCATGAGTAACCAAACGATAACACGACTCGCCGTGCGATGTCGGTGCGCGGCGCCACTTTATGCTCAGGCCCGGCGCCGCAGCAGCCAGGCCAGCAGCAGCGCCAGCAGCGCGGCCGCCAGCACCCCGGCCGCGAACAGGGCGGTCGATCCGGCCGCCACGCCTTGCTCGGCCGCCAGCGACACCAGCAGCCAGCCGAGTCCACCCCAGCAAAGCGTGTTGACGATCTCGAACACCGAGCACAGGAAATTCTCCTTGCCGCGCATTTTGAAATCGCTGCGCAGTCCCGGGCGCCCCAGCCATTTCACGATCAGGGCGGCACCCAGGATGGCGCCCACCACGACGAAGCCGATCAACACCGCGGCCAGCGGCGCCCGTACCATCAGCCACAGCAGGGGCAGGGCGACCAGCATCAGCGGCGGCATCATCACCGCGGCCAGCTTCGCCAGGCCGATCGTGCGCGCGGCGGCAGGCGAGGATTGCAGCAGGTCCGGCGCATCCTCGGCCGAGACGATGATCCAGGCCAGGGAGCTGGTGAGTGAGCTGCACAGCAGCGCCAGGCCGGCGCCGATCGCCGGACCCGGCGAATCGTTCTTGCGCAGGATGAGGAACAGCAGCGGCACCAGGTAGACCAGCTGCAGCAGCACCTGCGAGATCAGGTGCGGATCGCGGGCGATCAGGCGCCACTCCTTGACCACCACCGTATCGAACAGGCTGCGGCGGAAGCGCATCCGCACCGCCCCCTGCGGCCTGGCGATCGCACGCGCGGTACTGGCCGCCTCCTGCACGCCGTGCACGAAGAAGCGGTGGGTGCGCCCGACCGTCAGCATGAAGGCGGCGACGCCCAGCACGGCCATTCCCAGCATCGGCAGCGGCTCGCCGAGCGCGGCGCGGCCGGGCAGCCACAGCGGGCTGCCGGGAGCCAGCCACGGGGACTCCGCGAGGTGCTGCAGCGTGCGCTGGGCGGCGCCCCCGCCGGCCGTCTGCGATACCAGCGAAAACGACTGCGACAGCAGGAACAGCAGCGCGCCCGCCACCGCACTGAGCACCTGCGCCAGCACCCGCGTGCGGCGCGCGCCCAGCAGGCGTACCAGCGCCAGGGTGAGCAGCATGCCGAGGCAGGCCATCAAGGTCGAGGTGGTGGCAATCGCCACATACACGCCGATCCAGCGGAACTCGCCGAGCACCACGCCGACGTGGACGAGTGGCCCGAGCAGGAACAGATAGAGGGCGGCGCAAGCCAGCACCACGCCCAGCAGGCGCACCGTGAAGATGCTGCGCGAGGGCAGGGGCGAAGACAGCAGCAGGTCGAGGTCGCCGCGCTCGAACAGCGCCAGCACGCTCGCCTTGAGTGAACTCGAGAGCATGAAGGTGCCGATCGCCACCAGCGCCAGGGTCGCCAGGATGGCCATGCGCGGATCCGCGACGCCGTCCGGCCCGAGCTTGTGCAGGAGCGCAAAGGCGCCCACGTGCAGCAGCGTCCAGGCCAGCACCCACACGGCGATGCTGACCCAGCTCATGCGCCGCTTGCCGCCCCCGTTCACGGCCGCGCCATACCAGGCCATGCGCAGCTCGTGGCGCAGCAGCCAGCGGCTCGAGCCGGGCGGCGCGCTCACGCCTGCTCCGTCAGCTGCAGGAACACGTCTTCCAGGCTGCCACCCAGGGTCCGCTCGCGCAGCTCGGCCAGCGTGCCTTCGGCGATCAAGCGGCCCTGGCGGATGATGCCGATGCGCTGCGCCAGGCGTTCGGCCACCTCGAGGATGTGGGTGGTCAGGATCACGGTGCCGCCCTGGTTGACGTGGGAGACCAGCAAGTCCTTCACCTGGCGCGCGGCGGCGGCGTCCAGGCCGGTCAGCGGCTCGTCCAGGATCAGCAGCTGGGGTTCGTGGATCAGGGCCCCGGCCAGCGCCAGCTTCTGCTTCATCCCGCGCGAGAACCCTTCGGTCAGCTCGTGCGCGTGCTTGCTCAGGTCCAGCCAGTCGAGCAAGCGGCGTGCGCGCGGCTCGGCATCCTCGGGCGTGATGCCCCACAGGCCGGCGACGAATTCGAGGTATTCGGTGGGCTTCAGCTTCCCGTACAGCATCGGGTCGTCCGGCAGGTAGGCCATCTTCTGCTTGGCGGCGGCCGGGTTGGCCGCGAGGTCGATGCCGAGTACTTCGATCTGGCCGGCGTCCGGCGCCAGCAGGCCGGTCACCATGCGCAGGGTGGTGGTCTTGCCGGCGCCGTTGGGGCCGAGCAGGGCATAGAGTTCGCCGCGGCGGACGCTCAGGTCGATGCCGTCGACGGCCGGGCGGCCGAAAGCCTTGCGCAGGGAGCGCAGCTGCAGTGCTGGGGTATCGCTGTTCATGGTAAGGGACGGTTCAACGGAGGGTGAAGGAGCTGAGGAACTGCTCGACCTGCTCAGACGGCATGGCGTTCGTCTTGCCGAGCACGATGACCTGGTAGAAGCGCTTGCCGCGCGCCTCGAAATGGCCGACCAGGCGCACCGGCTGGCCGTTGCTGCTGCCGGTGACGTCGATGTCGCTGACCGATCTGCCGCCGGACTCCGCATGCGCGGCGGCCTGTTCCTTGACGGCGCCGATATTGCGCGTCAGGGCCTGCACCATCGCCGGCACCGCGGCGCGCGCGTGTTCCTCGTCCGGCGCCTCGGCCGAGCCGACCGCGAAGGTCGCGCCGTCGACTTCGGCGGCCGTCATTGTCATGCTGACCTGCATGCCGTCGAGGTCGACGGTGCGGGTGGCACTGGCCGGCTTGGCCGGGAACATGACCCGGTAGGGTGCATCCTGGCTGGCGTAGTCGCGCCAGTTGTACTTGGGGCTGCAGGCGCCGAGCAGGACGCTGGCCAGCAGGACGGAAATAACCGGCAAGGGAAGACGGATTTTCATGGGGCGATGGTATCAGCGCCCCGCGTCGTCGGCCAGTAAAATGTTGCAATTATTTAATCTCGTCAGCGCCGCTCAGGCGTCCAGCAAGCCCCTGCGGTACTGGATCGCCTCGGCCACGTGTTCGGACTGCACCCGGGGTGCCACCGCCAGGTCGGCAATCGTCCTCGCCACCTTCAAGACCCGGTGATAGGCCCGCGCCGACCAGTGCAGGTGGCGCATCGCATTACGCAGCAACTGTTCCGCAGCCTCGTCGAGTTCGCAATGGCGGTCGATTTCCCGGGTCGACAGGCGCTGGTTGGCCTTGCCCTGGCGCGCCACTTGCACAGCGTGGGCGCGCGCCACGCGTGCGGCAATATGGCTGCTTGCCTCGCCGTCGGCCTGGGCCGCCATCGATTCCGGCGCCATTGCCGATACCGGCACCTGCAGGTCGATGCGGTCGAGCAGTGGACCGGAGATCTTGTCCTGGTAGCGCAGCACCGCGTCATGGCTGCAGCGGCACTTGCCGGACGGGTGGCCGAGCCAGCCGCAGGGGCAGGGATTCATGGCCGCGATTAATTGAAAGCTGGCGGGGAAGTCGGCCTGGCGGGCCGCGCGGGAAATCGTGATGTGGCCGGATTCCAGCGGTTCGCGCAGCACTTCCAGCACGTGGCGGCTGAACTCCGGAAGCTCGTCCAGGAAGAGTACGCCATGATGGGCCAGCGAGATCTCGCCCGGCCGCGGCATCCCGCCACCGCCCACCAGGGCCATGCCCGAGCTGGTGTGGTGAGGACTGCGGAAGGGCCGGCGCCGCCAGCGCTCGATCGAGAAGCGCCCGGCCAGCGACTGGAGCGCCGCCGACTCCAGCGCTTCCTCGTCGCTCAAGGCCGGTAGCAGGCCGGGAAAGCGCGAAGCCAGCATGCTTTTTCCGGCACCGGGCGGCCCCACCATCAACACCGAATGCAGGCCGGCCGCCGCGACCTCGAGGGCGCGCTTGACGTGCTGCTGGCCTTTCACGTCCGCGAAGTCGGGATAGCGCGGCGGCGCCAGGGCTTGCGGCGGCCGGTGGCGGGCCAGGCGGGCATCGTCAGCTTGCGCTGCGAAGTGCGCGCACACCTCGAGCAAGGTATGCGCCGGGTAGATGGCGGCATCGCTGACCAGCGCCGCCTCGTCGGCGTTCGCATGCGGCAGGACGAAGGCGCGCCTGGCGCCGTCCGGACTGCGATGCATGGCGAAGGTCATCGCCAGCGCGCCGCGGATCGGGCGCAATTCGCCGGACAGCGAGAGCTCGCCGGCGAACTCGTAGCGGTCCAGCCCCTCGCTGGGAATCTGTTCCGAGGCGGCCAGGATGCCCAGCGCGATCGGCAGGTCGAAGCGCCCCGATTCCTTCGGCAGATCGGCCGGCGCCAGGTTGATGGTGATACGGCGGTTCGGCAGCTCGAAGCCGGAATTCTGCAGCGCGGCGCGGACCCGGTCCTTCGATTCGCGCACCTCGGCATCCGGCAGGCCGACGATGGCCAGGCTTGGTAGACCGTTGGCCAGGTGCACTTCGACGCTGACGGACGGCGCGTCCATGCCGGCCAGGGCGCGGCTGCGCAGTACTGCGAGACTCATGGTGTGGAGGGAAAAATGAAGACCTGCAGATGGTGAGCGCTGGCCGCCCTGCCATTGTTGAGAGCGGCCAAATGTGTATAGTGCCGGCATGCCGAAACTATTGTTGACCTTCGCCATCCTGGCGCTGCTGTTCTGCCTGCTGTGCGGGCCGGTGCTCTATGTGGCGCTCCGGTTCAGGCGGCGGGGGGATGTGGCGGCATTGCGGCCGCTGCGCTTCGTCTGGCTCGCGCAGCTGGCGCTGGCCGCCATCCTGGTCTTCGTGGCCGACGATGCCCGGCTGGGCAATCCGGTCGGCGTCATGCTGGGCATCGTCATCGGCGTGAGCCTGGGCGGTGCCGCCCTGTTCGGGTTATGGCGGCTCACTCGCCGCCTCGTGCTGCGTTAAACCTTCTGATCCGAATCCACCGCCGTCACCGACGCCAGCTTCGCTTCCAGTTCCGCCACGCGCAATTCCAGGGCGTCGAGCTTGGCGCGGGTCTTGGCCAGCACCTGGGCCTGGATGTCGAATTCTTCGCGCGTCACCAGGTCCAGCTTCGAAAAGCCCTGGGTCATCATGGCCTTGACGTTGCGTTCGATGTCCTTGGCCGGCGAATTCTCGATCGCCTGGTTGATCTTGCCCTGCAGATCGTTAAAGAAGTTATTCATATCCATTTCTGTCCTTGGTGAAGCCGGGTGGTGCGCACTCATTTTGTGCGCGCCTCGCTGATTTAGTGCGTGCACCCGCGTGGCGCACGCCCTTGCGGCGTCATTTGTGTTTTGGCATATCAAAAATGGGGGCAGAGGCCTGTGAATACAAGGTCTGCCGGTCCATTCAGGGGTGGCACGCATCCTGCTAAAGCAAACATACAACATAGAAAAACAGGAAAGCGAAGTACGGATTGTAAACCCATCAGGTCCAAAGTTCATTTACCAGGGAGTATCGTATGAAGCGTCGAAGCAGCAAGTGGCAGCACATCGCGATGGTCGCGGCGGGTTTGTGGAGCCTGAGCACCGGTCTGGCCGGGGCGCAGGAGCAGGAACAGAAGCCCGAGCACGAGGTCAGCTTCAACGCGGCGGTGACGAGCGATTACCGTTACCGCGGCCTGTCCCAGAGCCGCCTGGATCCGGCGGTGCAGGGCGGCGCCGACTATGTCCATAACCCGACCGGCCTCTACGTCGGCACCTGGCTCTCGTCCATCAAATGGACCAAGGACGCGGGCGGCAGCGGCAACGTCGAGTGGGATATCTACGGCGGCAAGCGCGGCAATCTCAGCGCCGACATCACCTACGACGTCGGTGGCCTCTACTACTTCTATCCGGACAACGGCCTGCATCCGAACGCCAACACCTTTGAGCTCTATGGCCAGCTGGGCTATGGACCGGCCTACGTCAAGTACTCGCATTCGCTGACCAACCTGTTCGGCACCGCCGACAGCAAGGGCAGCGGCTACCTCGACATCGGCGCGAACGTCGACGTCGGCGGCGGCTTCGTGCTGAACCTGCACGCGGGCCGCCAGGAAGTCCGCCACAACAGCGCTGCTTCCTACACCGACTACAAGATCGGCGTGACCAAGGACCTCGGGGTCTGCTCGGTGGCGCTGGCTTACGTCAAGGCCAATACCAGCGCCTACCTGAGCCCGTCGCGGGAAAACCTCGGGAAGTCCGCGGCCCTGCTGTCTGTTTCAAAAACTTTCTGAAGAGGCAATCGCATGAAAATGATCACCGCCATCATCAAACCCTTCAAGCTCGACGAGGTCCGCGAGGCCCTTTCCGAGCTCAATGTCCAGGGTATTACGGTGACCGAAGTGAAAGGCTTCGGCCGCCAGAAGGGCCATACCGAACTCTACCGCGGCGCCGAGTACGTGGTCGACTTCCTGCCGAAGACCAAGATCGAGGCGGCGGTCGACGACGCCATCGTCGACCAGGTGATCGACACCATCCAAAGCGCGGCACGCACCGGCAAGATCGGTGACGGCAAAATTTTCGTCTCCGATCTGGAGCAGGTAATCCGTATCCGTACCGGCGAGACCGGCAACGATGCGCTGTAAGGGGAATCCGATGATCCGCACACTCACCAAACTGATCGCAGGCTTCACGGTCGCGATGGCGCTCGGCGCCGCACTGCCGGTCCTGGCCCAGGATGCCGCCGCACCGGCCGCGTCGGCGCCGGCCGCCACCGCAGCCGCCGATGCCGGCGCAGCCGCTCCCRCTGCCCCCGCCGCTCCCGC
>NZ_JBFTRS010000045.1:0-7592 GCF_056399645.1 Massilia sp. 01N417
TCGCCGCGCCGGCCGGGGTGGACGCACGACGCGCCGCCGCCGCGGCGTCGGCCGGCGTGGCCAGGCGGGCCGTGAACCAGAAAGTGCTGCCCTCGCCCGGCGTGCTGTCGACACCGACCTCGCCGCCCATCAGTTCGGCGAGCTGCTTGCTGATCACCAGGCCGAGGCCGGTGCCGCCATAGCGTCGCGTGGTCGAGGGGTCGGCCTGATGGAAGGGCGCGAACAGCTTCGGCAACTCATCAAAGGCGATACCGATGCCGCGGTCGCGCACCTCGAAACGCACCAGGGTGTCGGCGCCGACCGTGCGCAGGACGCCGGCGCTTACCAGTACCGTGCCCTGCTCGGAGAACTTGATCGCGTTCGAGGTGAAGTTCAGCAGCACCTGTTCGAGGCGCAGCGGGTCGCCGCGCAGCGGGCGCTGCAGCTCCGGGGCGATCTCGAACTCCAGCCTCAGGCCGCGGGCGGCGGCGGCCTCGCCCAGTTGGCTGGCGAGGTTGCGCATCAGGGCATCGAGCGTGAAGTCGAGCAGTTCCAGCTCGACGCGGCCGGCCTCGATCTTGGAAAAATCGAGGATGTGGTTGATGATGCCCAGCAGGTGCTGGGCCGAATGGTGGATCTTCTGCAGGTAGTCGCGCTGGCGCGGCTCGGCCGCCTGCTTGAGGGCGAGGTAGGACATGCCGATGATGCTGTTCATCGGCGTGCGGATCTCGTGGCTCATGTTCGACAGGAAGTCGGTCTTGGCCTGGCTGGCGGCGTCCGCCCTCGCCTTCAGCTGGTGCAGGTCGGTGACGTCGGTCGATACGCACAGCACCGCCGCCACCTCGCCGGCGGCGCGCACCGGTACCTTCACGCTCCACAGCTGGCGCACGCTGCCGTCGGCCAGCACCGCTTCGTGCTGCACCGAACGGCCCTGCCCCGTTTCCAGCACCGGCCGGTCCAGTTCCCAGACCTCGTCGGCGCGCGCCTGCGGCAGCACCTCGCGGTCGCGCCGCCCGACCATCTCCTCGGCGCGCAGCCCGGCCGCTTGCGCCATCTTCGCGTTCACGTAGCTGAAGCGCCGTTCGCGGTCCTTCATGTAGACGTAGGCGTCGACGTTGTCGAGCACCAGGTCGAGCAGCACGCGCTGCTCCACCGCCTGGCGGCGCGACCAGTACAGCTTGAGGAAGAGCGCGTAGATCAGGAGGGTCGCGCCGGCGCCCAGGGCCGAGGCCAGGCGCGGAAACCAGCGCCCGAAGCCGTCGACCAGTTCGGCGCGATCGGCAAGGAAGCGCGCCTTCCACAGATTGCCCTGGAAGCGCACCGGCAGCACCGTCTCGAACGGCTCGCCGTCGGCGCCCTCGACGCGCGGCTGCGGCGCATGACCGCCGGCGCTGTCGTACAGCAGGGTGTCGGCGGGACCGACCGCGAGCGGCTGTCCCGCCGGCGGCTGGGTCTCCGCCGCGGCGTACAGCTGCAGGGTCACCGGATGCCGTCCCATGCCGGCCAGCGCCCCCTGCACCAGGTCCGGTATCGAAAATCCGATCCCCACCGAGCCGAGGAAGGCGGTGCGCCGTCCTTCGACGTCAGGCGGCATGGCGCCGCCGCGGTAGACCGGAAAGCGCAGGCCCAGGCCGAGGTAGCGGCGCGGGGTCTCGATCTGCACCGGCTTGCCGGAGGCCGCCATTTCGCCGCGGTCGCGCGACTCTTCGACGGTACGCGCAACGTCCGGGCCGGCCGCCAGCATGTCGACGCCGAACCGGGACGCCATCATCGGCTCCATGTAGTCCAGCACCAGGTAGGCCGGGCGGCGGCCGGGCGGCTTGATATCGAATTCCGGATAGCCGCGCGGATCCATGCTGCGGTCGGCGCGCACCGCGGCCACGAAGGCCTCGCGCCCCGCGTCCGGCACCCAGGCGCCGTAGTTGACCGACACGATGGCCGGATACTGTTCGCGCACGTTCAGCGACTCGACGTAGCGGTGAAACTGCAGGCGCGAGACCTCGCCGCCGTTGGCGCTGAACAGGCCGGCGAGGTTGCGCACCACCTGGGCATAGGACTGCACCGCGCCGTCCAGGCGCTGGCGGGCGCCCTGGGCGATGCCGTCGAAGCGGCGCTGGGCTTCGTCGTCGGCGGTGCGTGCCGCGCCGAGGTAGAGGGCCGCGCCGACCAGCAGCGCCAGGCACAGGCCGCCGGCCCACAATGCGATGCGCACCGGGCCGCTGGCGCCCACGGTCTTTCCCATATTGCGCGAACTCGCTTCAGGCATGTCTGTGATCGTCGTGCGGCTGAATTTGAATAATTGCTAGTATTACGCAATCGGCCGCAAATGGCGAGAGCCCGGCAATATGGAGTGAAAATGCAATCGATGGAACAGGATCCCTATCTCTGGCTGGAGGACGTCGCCTCCGAGCCCGCCCTCGGCTGGGTCGGCGAACGCAATGCCGACACCGAAGCCGAACTCACGGCGGCGCCCGGCTACGCAGCCCTGCGCACGCGCCTGAAGACCATCCTCGATTCGAAGGACCGGATCCCCTACGTCGGCCTGCATGGCGGGCATTACTACAATTTCTGGCGCGACGCCGGCCACGAACGCGGCATCTGGCGCCGCACTTCGCTCGACGAATACCGCAAGCCGGAACCGCATTGGGAGACCGTGCTCGACCTCGACCGGCTCGCCCGCGACGAGGGCGAAAACTGGGTCTGGGCCGGCGCCTCCTTCCTCAAGCCCCATGGCAGCCGTTGCCTGGTCTCGCTGTCGCGCGGCGGCGGCGATGCCCACGTGGTGCGCGAATTCGACCTGGACAGCCTGGCCTTCGTGGCGGACGGCTTCAGCCTGCCCGAGGCCAAGGGCAGCGCCGCCTGGATCGACCGCGACACCCTGTTCGTGGCCACCGATTTCGGCCCCGGCTCGATGACCAGCTCCGGCTATCCGCGCGTGGTCAAGGAGTGGCGGCGCGGCACCGCGCTGGCGGACGCCCGCCTGGTCTACGAGGCAGGGGAGGACGACCTGTCGGCCTCGGCCTGGTTCGACTACACGCCCGGCCACGAGCGCCAGTTCGTGCAGCGCCAGATCGGCTTCTACAGCAGCGAGCTGTTCGTGCGCGACCCGGCTACCGGGGTGCTGACCCGGGTCGAGAAGCCGGAGGACGCCGATGCCTTCACGGTGCGCGACCAGCTGCTGGTCCAACTGCGCTCGGACTGGCAGATCGGCGCGACGACGTGGCCGCAGGGCGCCCTGCTGGCGATCGGCTTCGCCGCCTTCCTGGCCGGCGCGCGCGAGTTCGATTCCCTGTTCCTTCCCACCGGGACGACCTCGCTGGACGGCATCGCCGTGACCCGCGATGCGATCCTGCTGACGGTGCTGGACAAGGTCAAGAACCGCATCGTCGAGCTGCGCCACGCGGACGGCGCCTGGCAACGGCGCGAGGTCGCCGCGCCTGGCATGGGCGCGCTGGGCGTGTCCGGCGTCGACGAACTGGCATCGAACGACTACTTCCTGACCGTGACCGATTTCCTGACGCCCAGCTCGCTCTACCTGGGGCATGCCGGCAGCGACGAACGCGAGCTGCTGAAGTCGATGCCGGCCTTCTTCGACGCCAGCCCCTACACGGTCGGCCAGTTCGAAGCGGTGTCGCCGGACGGCACCCGGATCCCCTATTTCACGGTGATGCGCGCGGACACCCGCATGGACGGCAGCAATCCCACCCTGCTGTACGGCTACGGCGGTTTCGAAGTCTCCCTGACGCCCTTCTACAGCGGCGTCACCGGCGAAGCCTGGCTGGCGCGCGGCGGCGTCTACGTGCTGGCGAACATCCGCGGCGGCGGCGAGTTCGGCCCGCGCTGGCACCAGGCCGCACTCAAGCACCAGCGCCAGAAAGCCTTCGACGATTTCCTGGCGGTGGCCGAAGACCTCATCGCACGCAAGCTCACCAGCCCAGATCATCTCGGCATCATGGGCGGCAGCAATGGCGGCCTGCTGGTGGGCGCCGCGCTGACCCAGCGTCCCGACCTGTTCGGCGCGGTAGTCTGCCAGGTGCCGCTGCTGGACATGCGCCGCTACCACCAGTTGCTGGCCGGCGCATCCTGGATGGGCGAATACGGCGATCCGGACCAGCCTGAGGAATGGGCGTATATCGGCAAGTACTCGCCCTACCACCAGGTGTCGGCGCAACGGCGTTATCCGCGCGTGCTGTTCACGACCTCGACCCGCGACGACCGCGTGCATCCGGGCCATGCGCGCAAGATGGCGGCCCTGATGGGGGAACAGGGCCACGACGTGCTGTACTGGGAAAACACCGAGGGCGGCCACGCCGGCGCGGCGAATAACGAGCAGACCGCCACGATGTGGGCCCTGACCTATAGTTTCCTGTGGCAAGAATTGACCCGAAAATCAAGCCCGAAACCCGCAAATTTGCTCTAGCTCAAATAGCGAAACAACACTTCCCCCTCTCTAGGGGGGGGTTCCTGTCGGAACTATCAATCTTGCTAGGTCGCCGGATGAATGATGCATGGAATACTTGTCTTCCACACATCTTTACAACCTTTTTCAAGGAGGGAGCGGCGATGGCTAATGATTTCGTTACCGAAGCAAGCCTGCGGGAGCCCGAGGCTAATGCGGCAAAATTCCAGGCAGCGCTGGCTCCAACCGTCAGCGAGCTGAAGAAATACCGGATCGGCAAGCGGGAAAGTCAGGAAAAATTCTGGGGACGCTTCGGCGTGACGCAATCGAGCGGCAGCCGGTTCGAAACCGGGCTCGCGATTCCGGCACCGGTTGCCCTGCTGTTGAAGCTCTATGTGAACGGCAAACTCAACGATGGTGATCTTCTGGGCTGATCAAGCCCAGCGAGATCGCTCGCACCACCGCCTGCTGCCGGGTGTTGACGTTGAATTTCTGGCGAATGTTACCCATATGGAAATTCACCGTCGCCTCGGAGCAGCCGGTAATCTTTGAAATCTCCCACGAAGACTTTCCCACCATTACCCAGTTCAGCACCTCGAGTTCGCGCGGCGTGAGCCGCGGCGCGGCTTCGTGCGTGACTGGCGGACAGAAGCGTACTCCGGAAGCGAACACATGGTCGCGCACCAGGGCCAGTTCCGGCRGCAGCGGCGTCACCTTCTCTGAAAACCCATTCTCCGGCTTCGGATCGCAGGCAAAACTGAGCAGCCCGAATTCGCCGTTCGGTCCGTGGATCGGAAAGGCCACCCCGGCCCGGATGCCATGGCTGCACCCATCTTCATACATCGTGCGCTGGGCAGGGCTGCGGAAGGTATCGGCTTGCCACACCAGCGGCAAGGTGCTCGCCAGGCAATGGCTCACCAGCGGGTCGACGTAGGCGAGGCGCTCGGCTTCGTAACGCTCCCGCCATTGGCGCGGATAATTCGTCTGGAAGAAAGCGTGCTCGAGGCGCGCATGGCGCGAGCCCGACATCGCAAACAGGACCTTCTCGAAACCGTAGTGCCGGCCCAGGGAGAACAGCGCCTCTCCCCAGCTCGACGCCGTATCGCTATGCATCAGCTCGTCAAGTTCGACGCTCATCATGGTAACCCCGCGCTGTATTGATGGTGTAACTACAGTATGCTAGATGCGTTGTAACTAAAAAGCACGAATAATTATTCTTTTAAACATCTTTTCCGTCGCCACCACAGCGTAAAGCTTGTCGTTTTGATACAACAATCCGCTTGCCGGCCCCGGCAATCGTGCGCCCCTCAGCATCGAAATTCGATAAGCTCGCGCGAATTGTCTATGCAAAATTGCAAAAATGCAAGTTATGGCAAGCCTTGACAGTATTGCCATTATTGCTTTGACTTGATAAAACACAAGCGCATCTTTACAAGTTGCTGAGATTTAACAAAAACTGCCCGTCCTACCCTTCTCACCTTCGAGGAAATCTGGTCAATGAATAACATGACTGACATGGCTGAACAGCTGGATGTCAAGCTGCTGCTATCTACGTTGATGGCGCTCAAAAAAGGCGACTTCTCCGTGCGCATGCCCTCCGACTGGACCGGCGTGTCCGGCAAGATCGCCGACACCCTGAACGACATCATCGAGACCAAGCAAAAGATGGTCGAGACGGTGACGGAAGTCTCGCGTGTCGTCGGCCGCGAAGGCCACCTGACCCAGCGCGCCGACGTGCCGGGCGTGGTCGGTGGCTGGTCGACCATCATCAGCTCGGTCAACACCCTGATCGACGACCTGGTGCGTCCGACCACCGAGATGGCGCGTGTCATCGGCGCGGTGGCGAAGGGCGACCTGTCGCAGACGATGGCGCTGGAAGTCGACGGCCACCCACTGAAGGGCCAGTACCTGCGCGCGGCGACCACCGCGAACACCATGGTGGAACAGCTGTCTTCCTTCTCCTCCGAGGTGACGCGCGTGGCGCGCGAAGTGGGTACCGAGGGCAAGCTGGGCGGCCAGGCCTACGTGCCGGGTGTCGCCGGCACCTGGAAGGACCTGACCGACTCGGTGAACTCGATGGCCGGTAACCTGACCTCGCAGGTGCGTAACATCGCCGAGGTGACTACCGCGGTGGCGAACGGCGACCTGTCGAAGAAGATCACGGTGGACGTGCGCGGCGAGATCCTGCAACTGAAGGACACCATCAACGTGATGGTGGACCAGCTGCGTTCCTTCGCGTCCGAGGTGACCCGCGTGGCGCGCGAGGTGGGTACGGAAGGCAAGCTGGGCGGCCAGGCCTACGTGCCTGGCGTGGGCGGCACCTGGAAGGACCTGACCGACAACGTGAACTTCATGGCGTCCAACCTGACGGGCCAGGTGCGTAACATCGCGGCGGTGACCACCGCGGTGGCGAACGGCGACCTGTCCAAGAAGATCACGGTGGACGTGAAGGGCGAGATCCTCGAGCTGAAGAACACCATCAACGTGATGGTGGACCAGCTGTCCTCCTTCGCCTCCGAGGTGACCCGTGTCGCGCGCGAGGTGGGTACCGAGGGCAAGCTGGGCGGCCAGGCGCAGGTGAAGGGCGTGGCGGGTACGTGGAAGGACTTGACCGACTCCGTGAACTCGATGGCGGGTAACCTGACCGGCCAGGTGCGTAACATCGCGGACGTGACCACCGCGGTGGCGAACGGCGACCTGTCGAAGAAGATCACGGTGGACGTGAAGGGCGAGATCCTCGAGCTGAAGAACACCATCAACGTGATGGTGGACCAGCTGAACTCCTTCGCCTCCGAGGTGACGCGCGTGGCGCGCGAGGTGGGTACCGAGGGCCGCCTGGGCGGCCAGGCGAACGTGCCCGGCGTCGCCGGCACCTGGAAGGACCTGACCGACGGCGTGAACTCGATGGCGGGTAATCTGACCGGCCAGGTGCGTAACATCGCGGACGTGACCACCGCGGTGGCGAACGGCGACCTGTCGAAGAAGATCACGGTGGACGTGAAGGGCGAGATTCTCGAACTGAAGAACACCATCAACGTGATGGTGGACCAGCTGTCGTCGTTCGCGTCCGAGGTGACCCGCGTGGCGCGCGAGGTGGGTACGGAAGGCAAGCTGGGCGGCCAGGCCTACGTGCCTGGCGTGGGCGGCACCTGGAAGGACCTGACCGACAACGTGAACTTCATGGCGTCCAACCTGACGGGCCAGGTGCGTAACA
>NZ_JBFTRS010000046.1:0-5856 GCF_056399645.1 Massilia sp. 01N417
CATTGCCGGGTAGCTAAGTTCGGAAGAGATAACCGCTGAAAGCATCTAAGCGGGAAACTCGCCTTGAGATGAGATTTCCCGGAGCCTTGAGCTCCTTGAAGGGTCGTTCGAGACCAGGACGTTGATAGGTCGGGTGTGGAAGTGCAGTAATGCATTAAGCTAACCGATACTAATTGCCCGTACGGCTTGTCCCTATAACCTTGGCAGTCAGCCAGGGTACGATGACAGCTGTTTGTTGACACAACAGATCAAAACTACTTCTTCCAGATTCAGCGTCGCGTCTTCCCCAGAAGACGATACGCGTACAAGTCATGTCTGATGACCATAGCAAGTCGGTACCACCCCTTCCCATCCCGAACAGGACCGTGAAACGACTTTGCGCCGATGATAGTGCTGCAACCAGTGTGAAAGTAGGTTATCGTCAGGCTAATTATTCAGCAGAAGCCCGCTCAATGTGATTGAGCGGGCTTTTTGCTTTTCTAGCGTGCCTGTTTCAGATACGCCCGCAGTCCATGCGTGAGCACCAGCGGAAATACGCTTGCGTGATCTTCTTCCGCAAACACTTCCAGCCGCGTCGCCAATCCTGGATAGCGATGCGCCCTCAGCGCCGCATCGAATTCCCTCACATCGGCCACCATATCGGCATCCTCTTCATTACGTGAGCGCGTCTTCCCCGCCGCCAGCGTTTCGCGCCCGCCGATACCGAAGAACACCGATGCCGGCATATCCTTGTGCCCCTTCGCATACGCCTTTTCGCGATCGAACATCACACCGCGGTCGAACCACAAGGAAGGACTGCCGAGGATGTAATGTTCGAAGGTTTTCGGACGGCTCAGCAGGAGCTGCAGCCCCAGCAGGCTGCCGTAGGAATGGCCGACGAAGATCTTGCGGCGCATGTCCGCGCGATAGTGCGACGCGATCAGCGGAAACACCTCATCGGCAATGAAGCCGCCATATGCCTCCGCTTCGCCGAACGCTACCGCCCGTCCCGGCGTATCCGACGCATACCCCTGCGTGCGCGGTACCGACGGCGTGTAATCGCGGCGCCGGCTGAACACGGCGCTGTCGCCTTTTGCGTAAGACAGGCCCACCACGATCGCTTCCTCCAGGCCCGCATGTTTTGCCAAACGCTGGGCGATACTGCGCGTGACCGGAAAACCGTAAGCGGCATCGGTGACGAACAGCACCGGATAACGGCGATCCGACGAACGATAGGATTCCGGCAATGCGATGAAGACCTGGTAATCGCGGTTCAGCGCTCGTGCGTGCACGTCGCGCACTTCGGTGTCGTCGAGCAGATAGGCAGACGGCGCTTCCGCAGCTTTCGCGGCTTCCGCAGCCAGCGTTTTTGCCAGCATCGCCCGTGCCTTCGCCGCATACTTGCGGCAGCCCTCGGGGTCGACGAACGCCGCATTGCCGAGCGTCGCCCGTTTCGCCTTCTTCTCCCATAGCCCGCTCGCCTCCGGATGCGAACTCACCAGCACATCGCAATTCAAGGCTTCGACGGTGGCGATCGATCGCTCGATGTCGGCCCGCGCATTCGGGTACAGCGGATTCCTGCTGAAGCTGAGGCCATCGGCAACCACTGCGGTCAGGCTGTCGCCGTACACCATGTTCATGGTCCGGCCGCCTTCGCTCGACTGCCAGGTCCAGCTGGTCGCACCCATGGTATGTCCGGGTGTGAAGTGGGCCGTAACCGCGAGCGGTCCGAGTCTCACGACCTCGCCGTCGCGCATGCTGCGCGTGTTGGCGGCCGGCGTCATCGCTTCCAGGTTGGGATATTGCGGGTCGCGCCTGTCGGCCTGGCCGGAGCGCAGCACTGCCACGGATGGCGCACTGCCCAGCACCGTCGCGCCGCTCAGCTTCTGCAAGGCGGCGATGCCGCCGGCGTGATCGAAGTGCTCGTGCCCGTTGAGGATGTAACGGATGTCCTCGACCTTGAAGCCGAGCCGGCGCACATGTTCGGCGATCTGGTCCGAGGCGCCGGTCGGGCCGCCGTCGATGAGGATGTGGCCGGCCGGTGAGGTGATCAGTACCGCGCTGATGCCGCCGGTGCCGACGTAGTAGCTGTTGCCATACAAGGGGAAGGGATCCTGGGGCGCGAACCAGTCGGCGGCGGCGGCGTTCATGGAGGCGCCGAAGGCAATGGCGGCGGCAAGGCAGATGGTTTTTTTCATGTGCGGACAAAAAAAGTGTAGAGGGTTCGAATGAAGCCTGAACGATTCTGCAAGCGTCCCGCCGCCGCGGCAGCAGGGCGGTGACGAAACCCCGCATCCGCGTGATGAAGCCGACCGCCGCGACCGGTCCGGCGAACCGGGCCGCTGCTATACTTTTCCGATGACGCAGCTCTCTCTTCCGCGCACGCCGCCCGCAACCCGGACCATCGTCATGGCCGTGCTGGTATGGGCAGCCATCAGCGCCCTCGGCGCCCTGCAGACCTACAGCGACAACCTGCGCGTCGGCGTCGACAGTCACTATCCGGCCCTGCTGGTAACCTGGTTCATCGAATACGCGGTGCCGCTGATCGTCCTCAGCGCGGCACTCAGCCTGATCCTGGCGCGCTGGCCGGCCCTGATCGCCCGGCCGCGCAATGTGGTCGCGCTGTTCTTCGGCCTCGTGTTCCTGTTCCAGCCCGCGCAGTGGACCTATATGGCCTGGCTGCGCGGCTACCTCCACATCGGCAGCCTCGAGGATGCCCGCCTGCTGCTGATGAAGATGCTGCTGGTCGGCTGGTTCTCGACCACCGGCACCTTCGCCGCCATCCTCGCCATCCATTACTGGCGCCAGGCCCGCGAGCGCGAACTGGCCTGGCAGCGCAGCCAGACCGACATGCTCAACCTGCGCCTGGCCCTGGAGCAGCAGCGCATGCTGGCCCTGCGCGCCCAGTTCGAGCCGCACTTCCTGTTCAATGCCCTGAACGCGATCAGCGCCCTGGTGCGCGACGGCGACCGCACGCTCGCCCTTGGCGGCATCGGGCGCCTGAGCGACCTGCTGCGTTACGCGCTGTCGGCGAGCGTGCGCAACACCGTCACCGTCGCCGCCGAGCTGCAGTTCGTGCGCGACTACCTGGATCTGCAGCGCCTGCGCTATGGCGACCGGCTGCAGGTGCGGATCGACGGCGAGGGCCGGCTGCTGCATGAAGTCGAGTGCCCACCGCTGCTGCTGCAGCCGCTGATCGAGAACGCGCTGCGCCACGATCTCGATTGCCACCAGGGTCCGAGCGATATCCGCCTGGTCTTCGCGCAGGACGACGAGACGCTCGCCATCCGCGTCGCCAATCCCGTCAGCGCGCAGACCTCGCCGAATCCCGGCGCCGGGCTCGGGCTGGCGAATACGCGCGAACGGCTCAAGCTGATGCATCCGACCGCTTCGCTGGTCACTAGCGTGGAAGGCGGCCGCTTCGTGGCCGAGGTTCGCCTGCCGCTGGACAGGGACTGAGCGATGAGCGTGCGTTACCTGATCGTCGACGACGAAGCGCCCAGCCGCGCCAACCTGCGCCTGGCCCTGGGCGCGCACGCCGACTGGCGCCTGATGGCGGAGTGCGACGGCACCGCATCCGCGCGCACGGCGCTGGCTGGCCAGGAGGTCGATGTGATCTTCCTCGATATCCAGATGCCGGCCGAATCCGGCCTCGTGCTCGCGCGCGAAGTCAGCCGCATGAGTGAGCCGCCGCTGATCGTCTTCGTGACCGCCTACAGCGAGCATGCGGTCGATGCCTTCGAGGTGCACGCCCTCGACTACCTGCTCAAGCCCTTGAGCGACGCCCGCCTGGCGCAGACCGTCGAACGCATCGGCGCCATGCTGGCCCAGCGTCAGCGCGAGGCCTATGGCGCGGCCCTGCGCGATTACGTCGATGCCGGCGCCGGCCGGGTCGCGGAGCGACTGCAGCGCATCAATGTGCGTTCGGTCGGCCGCATCGAGCAGATCCGCGTGGACGACATCCTGTGGGTCGAATCGGCCGGCAACTACGTCGAGCTGCACCTGGAAGGACGCGCGGTCCTGCACCGCATCACCCTGAACCGCCTGGAAGCGCTGCTTGCGCCGGAAGACTTCCTGCGCGTGCACCGCAGTGCGATCGTGCGGCGCAGCCAGATCGCCCGCCTGGAGACTATCGGCGACGGCAGCTACCGGTTGACGCTGCGTTGCGGCGCCGCGGTGGCGGTCAGCGAACGCTATCTGAATGCGCTGAAGTCGGCGATGTGACGAAACGCCGCCGCGCCGGGACGGCGGTGCTGGTTGCGGCCGTATGGCCCTGCCTATACTGGCGCGTCATCATCAACGGGAGATTCTCTTGACCATCCGTCTGCAAGCCGTCGGGCGCCTCGCCCTGACCTGTTTCTGCCTTCTGCCGCTCGCGAGCCGCGCCGCCGCGAATGTCTCCGATGCCGCAGTGCGCGCCGCCGTCGACCGCGCGATCCGGCCCTTGATGGCGCAGCACGACGTGCCCGGGATGGCGGTCGCCGTCACGGTCGATGGACGCGCCATGTTCTTCAACTATGGCCTGGCATCGAAGGAGAAGGGACTTCCCGTCAGCGAGAACACGCTGTTCGAACTGGGTTCTGTCAGCAAGACCTTCACCGCGACGCTGGGCTGCTATGCCCGCGGCCAGGGCAAGCTGTCTTTCGACGACCATCCGGGCCGCTTCATGCCGCAGCTGAAGGGGAGCGCAATCGACCGCGCCAGCCTGCTGGAACTCGGCACCTATACGCCCGGCGGCCTGCCGCTGCAGTTTCCGGACGAGGTCATCGACGATGCGCAGATGCTGGGCTACTTCCGCAACTGGACACCGGATGCGCCGCCCGGCACGCAGCGCCGCTATTCGAATCCGAGCATCGGCCTGTTCGGACATGTGACGGCGCTGGCCTTGCATACGAGCTTTGCCGATGCCGTCGAGGGCAGGCTGTTCCCTGCGCTCGGCCTGAAGCACAGCCATGTCCGCATGCCGGCGGCGGCAATGGCGGATTACGCCTGGGGATACAACCGCGCGAACAAGCCGGTGCGGGTCAATCCTGGCGTCTTCGATGCGGAAGCCTATGGCGTGAAGTCGAGCGCCGCCGACATGATCCGCTTCGTACAGGAGAATATCGATCCGTCCCAGCTCGAGGAGCCGATGCGGCAGGCGGTGGAGTGCACCCATACCGGCTACTACCGGATCGGCGATACCGTACAGGGACTTGGTTGGGAGCAGTACCGGGCGCCGGTGAGCCTGGCGCAGCTGCAGGCCGGGAATTCCGAGAAGATGAGCCGCGGCTTCAATGCCGTTACCAGGCTCGAGCCGCCGCAGGCGCCGCCGCGCGGGACCCTGTTCAACAAGACCGGCGCCACGGGTGGATTCGGCGCCTATGTCCTGTTCGTACCGGAATATCGGGTCGGCATCGTCATGCTGGCGAATAAGAATTATCCGATTCCGGCACGCGTCGAAGCGGCGCATGCCATCCTCGGGCAGCTGGGACCGGCCATGCGCTAGCTTGTCGTACAAAAAAAGCGACGGACGGCCCTTGCGCGAGGGGCAGGGCGTTTGCTATAGTTCGCGTCCTGCTTCTGCAGCGCACGAAAAGTTTAATAGAATCAACGAATTAAACTTGTATAAACGGCCATGCCGAGTGCACTGCAGAAAAAGATGGAGTTGACGAGTTAAGCGAAACACTGCATAATCTCATTCCTCTGCTGCTGACGAACAAAACGATTCGCCGGGTGCAGCGAGGCAGTACCGAATACGATCTTTAACAATCAACAGTCGATAAGTGTGGGCGTTTGATGAAGTGCCAGCATCCTTCGGGGTGCTGAATGCTTAAATTATCAAATGTTCACAAAAAGTATAACGTTGCTCAGCAATGAGTAACGGTCAGTATTTTG
>NZ_JBFTRS010000047.1:0-5114 GCF_056399645.1 Massilia sp. 01N417
GCGCCGCCGCGGCGGCCGTGGCCGCAAGGGACGCGAGCAGGCGGCCGAGCAGGCGGCCCCGGTGGCGGATACCCAGGCTGCGCCGGAAGACGTGCAGGAAGACCTCGGCATGGCCACCTGGCCGGCGCCGACGCCGGACCTGGTGGAAGAGGGAGCCGATAGCGCGGCCGCGCCGGCGGAGGTGCAGCCGGAAGCCGAGGCCGCAGCCGAAGCCGCCGCGGAACAGCCGGCCGCACCGGTGAAGGAACGCCGCCGCGCGCCGCGCAAGCCGTCCACCCGCAAATCCGCCGCGGCCCAGGCTGCGACCGCCGCCGCGCCTGAGGCGGGCGCCGACAACGCAGCCGTCGCGCTCGATGCCGTGGCGACGGTCGATGCCGCCGCGCCCCATGCCGCCGCAGCCGTGGCCGGCATCGATACCGTGGCCGACACGGATGGCGTGACCGACGCCGACCCGTCCGATCCGGCGCCGGACGAAGGGGAGGGCGACAAGCCGGGCCGCAACAAGTCGACCCGCCCGGCCCACAAGGCGCCGTCGCGCAAGCCGGCCACGCGCACCCGCCGCCCGGCCAAGCCGAAGACGCCGGAAGGCGCCTGATCCGGGCCATACGCGCGCCGGGTGGGCTCGAGGGTGTGTGATAATGACAACGCACTCTCAAGCTTGCCCGTTTGCGCAAAGGACCGACATCATGCGACCGCTCACCGGACTGCTCGTTTCCGCCGCCACACTGGCCGCCGCGCTCGCGGCGCCGTCCGCGTCCGCCGCCGCGCCGTCGGCCTCCCATCCGCTGCTCGGGATCTGGGTCCTGAGCATCCCCCAGCTCGGCTGCTCGGAGACCTACCACTTCCGCGGCGACGGCACCACCCTGGTCAAGAGCGCCCAGGAAGTTTCCGAGAGCGAGTTCACGGTGGCCGAAAAGCCGAGCGCCAAGGGCTTCTACAAGCTCGAAGATCGCGTCGTCAAGGACAACGGCAAGCAGGACTGCTCGGGCGAAGTGATGCCGGTCGGCACCCGCGCCACCAATTACCTGCGTTTCCATCCCTCGGGAGCGCGCTTCGTGATGTGCCGGGAAGAGTCGATGGAGGCTTGTATCGGGCCTTTCGAGCGCATGCCGGCGCAGGGGATTTAGTTACCTCGTCGTTCCCGCGAAGGCGGGAACCCAAGTTTGTTTGCGTGCCGGCTGCTCATGCAGAACTTGGATTCCCGCCTGCGCGGGAATGAGGTTTACGAGTTCGCGGTAATGGCGATTGCAGGTTGCAGGCCCAGGATCGATGGCCGCGCTCGCGGCTTCGGTGTATATTGCTCGGCGATTAGTCAATCGTCATTATCGGAACCCTGATGTCCCCGGCACTCCTCTTCTGCATCCTCATCGCTTATTTCGCACTGCTGCTCGGCGTCGCCTGGGCGACTTCGCGCAACGCCAACAACGACAGCTTCTTCATCGGTAACAAGAGCAGCAACTGGATGCTGGTCGCCTTCGGCATGGTCGGCACCACGCTGTCCGGCGCCACCTTCATCAGCGTGCCGGGCGCGGTCGGCCTGGATGGCTTCGGCTACGCCCAGATCCTGATCGGCTATGTGTTCGGCTACATCGCCGTGGTCTACCTGCTGCTGCCGCTGTACTACCGGCTCAAGCTGACCTCGATCTACACCTATCTCGACGGCCGCCTCGGGCGCCGCGCCTACCAGAGCGGGGCCGGCTTCTTCATCCTGTCGCGCCTGTTCGGCGCCACCGCGCGCCTGTACCTGGTGGTGGCGGTCCTGCAGAGCATCATCCTCGACAGCCTGGGCGTGCCGTTCTGGCTGACCACCTTCGTCATCCTCGGCATGATCCTGCTCTACACCTACCAGGGCGGGGTCAAGACCATCGTCTGGACCGACACCCTGCAGACCACCTGCATGCTGGGCGGCCTGTTCGCCTGCGTCTGGTTCATGCTCGGCCACCTCGACCTCACCGTCCCCCAGGCCCTGCAGCAGATGCACGAGCGCGGCCTGTCGCGCGTGTTCACCGTCGATGCCGACAGCCCGAATTTCTGGCTGAAGCAGATCGTGGCCGGCGCCTTCATCGTCGTCACCATGACCGGCATGGACCAGGAGATGATGCAGAAGACGATTTCCGTGAAGACCCTGGGCGACTCCCAGAAGAACCTGCTGAGCCTGACCGCGGTGCTGGTGGTGGTGCTGTCCGCCTTCCTGTTCCTGGGCGGCCTGCTTTACCTGTACGCGCCGATTGCCGGCGTCACCGCCACCGGCGACAAGATCTTCGCCGCCGTGGTCATGGGCCACCTGCCGGCCGCGGTCCAGATCATCTTCCTGATCGCCCTGATCTCGGCCCTGTTCCCCAGCGCCGACGGCGCCATCACCGCGCTCACCTCCACCTTCTGCATCGACATCCTCGGCATCAAGCGCCGCGACGACCTGTCGGAAGAAGGCAAGCAGCGCCTGCGCCGCCACGTCCACCTCGGCTTCGCCCTGCTGTTCCTGCTGATGGTGCTGTTCTTCAAATGGGTCGACAATCCCAGCATGATCGGCGTGATCCTGAAGCTGGCCGGCTATACCTACGGACCGTTGCTCGGCCTGTTCGCCTTCGGCATGATGACCAGGCGCACGCTGAACGACCGCATGGTGCCGGTGGTCACGATCGGCGCGCCGGTCCTGTGCGCGCTGCTCGAATACAACCAGCATTACCTGCTCGGCCATTACCGATTGGGCCTGGAGTTGCTTATTGTCAACGGCGCACTCGTGTTCCTGGGCTTGCTGGCGATCTCGCGCCGGGCGACCATCAAGCCCGCCGCCGTCGCCGCCTAACCTCTTTCAAAGGAGTTCCCGATGCCATTCAAGCCCATGACCTCCCTGCGCCGCGGCCTCGGGTCGCTCTGGCGCGGCCTCGACGCCACCCGCCGCTTCGTGCTGAACCTGGTCTTCCTGCTGGTCCTGATCTTCCTGCTGTGGGGGATCTTCGGCGGCGGCATCAAGCCGCTGGCGCCGAAGACCGCCCTGGTGCTCGACCTGAAGGGCGAGCTGGTCGAAGAGAAGGCCGGCAGCGTGCGCGACTCGCTGGTGGCCGGCCTGTCCGGCAACGGGCGCCGCCTGATCCAGCTGCGCGACGTCCTCACCGTGCTCGACGCCGCCGCCAAGGACGGCAACATCGACAGCGTGGTGCTGCTGCTCGACGAGATGAATGGCGGCGGCCTGGCCTCGCTGCGCGAAATCGGCGCCGCCGTCGAGCGCGTGAAGGCGGCCGGCAAGACGGTAGTCGCCTGGGGCGGAGCCTACGACCAGAAGCGCTACCTGGTGGCCTCGCATGCCAACGAGGTCTACCTGCACCCGATGGGCATGGTGATGATCGAAGGCTTCGGACGCCACCGCAACTACTACCGCGACGCCCTCGACAAGGTCGGCGTGACGGTCAACCTGATGAAGGTCGGCACCTACAAGAGCTTTGCCGAGCCGTTCATCGGCAACGGTCCGTCGCCGGCGGCCCAGGAAGCCGACAGCTTCCTCTACAACGCCCTGTGGACCAACTACACGAACGAAGTCGAGAAGGCGCGCAGGCTGCCGGCCGGCAGCATCGCCAAGGGCATCGAAGAGCTGCCGCAGCGCATGACGGCCGCCAACGGCAATGCCGGCAAGGTGGCGCTGGACGCCAAGCTGATCGACGGCCTCAAGACCCGCGACGAAGTGCGCGCCCTGATGGTCAAGCGCGGCGCCTACGACGAAGCCAACAAGACCTTCCGCCAGGTATCCTTCCAGGACTACCTGTCGCGCAATCCGCCCAAGCTCTTGGGCGATGCGGTGGCCGTGGTGGTCGCCGCCGGCGACATCACCGAGGGCACGGGCGGGCCCGGCATGGTGGGCGGCATCACGACCGCCAACATGATCCGCGCCGCGCGCGAAGACAAGCAGGTCAAGGCCCTGGTCCTGCGCATCAACTCGCCGGGCGGCAGCGCCTACGGTTCGGAGCTGATCCGCCGCGAGCTGGAACTGACCCGCAACGCCGGCAAGCCGGTGGTGGTGTCGATGGGCGACGTCGCCGCGTCCGGCGGCTACTGGATCTCGATGGCGGCCGACGAGGTCATCGCCGACCCGAATACCGTGACCGGCTCGATCGGCGTGTTCGCGATCCTGCCGACCGCGGACAAGGTGGTCGACAAGCTGGGCATCCACACGGCCGGCGTGACCACCACCTGGCTGGCCGACGCCTACAATCCGCTGCGCCCGCTGGATCCGCGCTTCGGCCAGGTGGTGCAGGCCAGCATCAACCACATCTACGACGAGTTCACCACCAAGGCCGCGATCGCGCGCCGCACCACGCCCGAAAAGATCGACGCCGTCGGCCAGGGCCGGGTGTGGACCGGCGGCCAGGCCAAGGAACGCGGCCTGGTCGACCGCCTCGGCAGCTATGGCGACGCCCTGCAGTCGGCCGCCAAGCGCGCCCACCTGGAGGGCAATTTCCGCGTCGCCTACACCGAGCGCGAGGAAAGCGTGTTCGCGCGCTTGCTGGAGCGCATGGGCCT
The DNA here is from genome assembly GCF_056399645.1 of Massilia sp. 01N417. NCBI lineage: Bacteria > Pseudomonadati > Pseudomonadota > Betaproteobacteria > Burkholderiales > Oxalobacteraceae > Massilia > Massilia sp. 01N417. Next base: position 4,516 of record NZ_JBFTRS010000047.1, read on the forward strand.
GTCGGAGGCCCAGGCCCTGACCGTCCAGGTCAAGCTGGGCCTGCTGCCGGCCGACCTGACCCTGGATGCGCTGCCGGCCGGCGCCGCCGCCGGGGTGGCGAAGGACCTCGGCTGGCTGTCGCAGGTGGCCTCGCGCCGCCAGCCCTTCGCAGCGGTAACGCACTGCCTGTGCGAAGCCCCTTGACGCTCTTAAAGGGCGTTAAGCCTTTGTAACAAGTTGTAGACCCGAGCAAGCCAGTCCCTACGGGCGCGGAGCCGATCCGCGCCCGTTTTCGTTTTTGCTTCTGTACGTTCTGAAACATAAAGGCAGGGCGCTCCATGCTACATTCGGGGAGTCATTTTTATTGTGCATTTGAACACTCGGCCGCCAAGGACTCGCATGAACCCGACCGTTACCCCAGATAAGGAAAAGCCAGCCATCCGCCCCCAGCGCACACGCCGTTCGCGCGTGATCGGCGCCATCGTCGCCATCCTCGTGATGGCCGGCCTGGGCTGGCTGGCCTGGCACCTGACCCACCAGAGCGCCGGTACCGGCGCCGGGCCGGGCGCGGGCGCGGGAGCGCGGGGGCAGGGCGGCGCGGGCGCCGGTGGTCCGGGCG
>NZ_JBFTRS010000048.1:0-4015 GCF_056399645.1 Massilia sp. 01N417
GCAGCCGCCATGTACGGGCTCATCGGAACGGCCAGGCTGAACGGCATCGACCCCGAAGCCTGGTTGCGCCACGTGCTGACGCACATCGCCGACTACCCTGTGAACCGTGTCGACGACTTCCTGCCCTGGAACTGTGCCGCCAAACTGCCCGGCTGAACTCCGCTTCCCAGCGGTGTGACAAGCATCATCTCGTATCAGCTTCGGTAACTCAACACGGTGCTGGGACGACGCTTACTCAAATAGTAACAAACTGCTCGCTTTGAGGAAGGTCTAACACTTAGCTTTAGGAAATGAGGCATCCGTTTCCATATATAAAAACCCGCTTGTAAGCAATCGATAGCGGCGCGCGCTATCATTTGTGTTCAACTTCCGACCGACATGAGCGACACGAACGACACCAACCCCTGCCTCGCCTGCGGCGCCTGCTGCAAGAGCTACCGGGTTTCCTTCTACTGGGCCGACGCCGAACAGCGCGGCCTGCCTTCCTCCCTGACCGAACAACTCAATCCCTACCTGGCCTGCATGGCCGGCACCAACGCCAGGGAGCCGCGCTGCGCGGCCCTGCGCCAGTCCGGCGACGGATCGTTTGCCTGCGGCGTCTACGAACGGCGGCCCGATCCCTGCCGCGAGGTGCAGATCGGCGACGAGAAGTGCGTGCAGGCGCGGCGCCGGCATGGCTTGCCGGCTTTGCCCCCGGATGCCAATTTGTTGCGCTAGTGCACTTTTGTTTCGACTTGGGTTCGGGCAGATGTTACATTTGAGGCTGGGCCTCGTTTTCTTGGAGACTCCGGCGTTCGCGACTTCGGAGTCAGAGCCCAACCGAGAGAACCGGGCTCTGACCCCTACGGACCTCTAACCCTGCGGATATGTTGCAAAATTTAAGCATCAAGACAAAACTGACGATGGGCTTCGGCGCCATCGTCGCGATCATCCTGTTCCTGCTGATCCTGGCTTATAACAACTTCGCGCGGCTGTCCGAGGCGAATGCGTGGGACCGCCATACCCTCGAGGTGCTGCTGGAGACCAACCACATCGCGACCTCGGTGCTGCAGGTGCAGAGCGCGACCCGCGGCTATCTCCTGACCGGCAACGACAACCTGGTCGCGCCGATCCGCAGCGAGTACGAACGCGCCCGCAGCCACGTGCGCCGCGCGCTCGAGCTGACCGTCGACAATCCGGCCCAGAAGGCACGCCTGCACCAGCTCGACCCCGTGCTGGCCAGCTGGATGGACAAGGCGATCGCGCCGCAGATCGAGCTGCGCCGCCGCGCCGCCGGCAACCCGGCGGCGGTCCAGGCGCAGACGGAAGCCGCGGTCCTGGCCGGCACCGCCAACGTGGCCGGCATGCGCGAGATCCTGGACGATATCGCCGCCGAAGAGAACCGCCTGCTGGAGCAGCGCAGGGAAGACACGAGCGCGCTGCGCCAGTCGATGCGCGCGCTGCTGAGCGTGGGCGCGCTGATCTGCGTGCTGCTGGCGGTCCTGATCGGCACCGTGCTGGTGCGCGCCGTCTCGCGTCCGCTGGCGGCCCTGGCCGACGCCGCGCGCAGGCTGGGCGACGGCGTCCCGGGCGCGCGCGCCGAGGTCCTCTCGGGCGACGAACTGGGCCAGGTGGCCCTCGAATTCAACCGCATGGCCCAGTCCATCGAAGACAGCCACGCCAAGGAACTGGCCGCCGGCCGCGAACTGCGCGCCAAGGTCGACACCCTGCTCGGCGTGGTCTCGAAGGCGGCGCGCGGCGACCTCACCGGCAATATCGAGATCCGCGGCGAGGATGCCATCGGCCGCCTCGGCGAAGGCCTGGCGACCATGCTCGGCAACCTGCGCAGCCTGCTGACCAATGTGCAGCGGGCCGGCATCCAGGTAGCCAGTTCGGCGACCCAGATCGCCGCTTCCGCGCGCCAGCAGGAGGCGACCGGCATCGAGCAGGCCCAGACCAGCGTCGAGGTGCTGGCCACCACCAAGGAAATGTCGGCCAATACCTCCCAGCTGCTGCGCACCATGGAGGAAGCGACCGAGGTGGCCGACTACACCACCAGCGCCACCGCCGACGCCCAGGACAAGCTGAAGCACATGGACCACACCATGCAGCAGCTGGTCGATGCCACCGATTCGATCGGCGCCAAGCTGGCCGCGCTGTCCGAGAAGGCCAGCAACATCAACAGCGTGCTGACCACCATCACCAAGGTGGCCGACCAGACCAATATCCTGTCGCTGAACGCCGCGATCGAGGCCGAGAAGGCCGGCGAAGCGGGCCGCGGCTTCTCGGTGGTGGCCACCGAGATCCGGCGCCTGGCCGACCAGACCTCGGTCTCGACCTGGGACATCGAACAGATGCTGAAGGAGATGCAGTCGGCGGTGTCGGCCAGCGTGATGGGCATGGACAAATTCGCCGAAGAGATCCGCCGCAACGTCGGCGAGGCGCGCCACGTGGCCGAACAGCTGTCCGGCATGATGGACCAGGTGCGCAAGCTGTCGCCGCGCTTCGACCTGGTGCTGCAGGGGATGCAGTCGCAGGCCGTCGGCGCCGCGCAGATCTCGGGCACCATGGTGCAGCTGTCCGACGCCAGCCAGCAGACCGTCGAATCGCTGAAGGCCACCAGCGAAGCCGTGCACCAGTTGCAGTACGCCGCCGGCGACCTGCAGCAGTCGGTCGCCACCTTCTCCGTGGATGACTGAGACCCGCGCATGAAGGTGCTGGCGTTTCACATCGGGCGCGAACGCTATGCCCTGCCCCTCACCGCCGTGCTGCGGGTGCTGCCGGTGGCGCGCCTGAAGGCGCTGCCGGGGGCGCCGCACTACGTGCCGGGCCTGCTGGACCTGCAAGGCGAAGTCATCCCCGTGATCGACCTGTCGCGCCTGGCCGGCACGCCGCCGGATGCGGTGCGCTACGACACCCGCATCCTGCTGGTCGAGGTGGCGGCGGCGGGACGGCGGCGGCGCCTGGGCCTGAAGGCCGAGCGCGTGACCGGGGTGGCGGACATCGGCGCCGAACTGCGCGACGGCGGCGTGCTGGCCGCGCCCTGGCTCGGCGGGCTTGCGGCCGGCGCGACCGATGCATCCGGTCGCGCCACCGGCATGCTGCAGCTGATCGAGCCGGACCGCCTGCTGGCGCCCGAAGTGGCAACCCTGCTGTTCGGCGAGGCCTGCGCATGAACCTCGGCCAGCTGTTGAAGGACAGTACCGGCCTGGTGCTGCCGCCGGATGCCGTCGAGCGCGCCGTGCGCGAGCGCATGCTGCGCCTCGGCCTGGACGCGCGCCAGGACTATGCGCCGCTGCCCGGCACGCCGGAATTCGAGGCCCTGGTCGACCTCGTGATCGTGCCCGAATCCTGGATGTTCCGCGATCCGGAAGTGTTCGAGACCGCGCTGCGCTTCGTCCGCCGCCGCCTGCTGAGCCATCCGGGCCGGCAGCTGCGCCTGCTGTCGATTCCCTGCGCCGGCGGCGAGGAGCCGTATTCGATGGCGATGGCGCTGGCATCGAACGGCATCGCGCCCGCGCAGTGCCGGATCGATGCGGTCGACCTCTCGCGCGCATCGCTCGAACGCGCGCGCCTGGGCCGCTACACGCGCAATGCCTTCCGCGGCGCCGACCTGGCCTTCCGCGAGCGCTGGTTCCGCCATTCCGGCGACGACTACCTGATCGACGATACGCTGCGCCGCTACGTCCGCTTCAGCCAGGGCAACCTGCTGCGCCCGGCCAGCTTGCCCGACGGCGGCGCACGCTACGACCTCGTGTTCTGCCGTAACCTGCTGATCTATTTCGACGATGCCGGCCGCGCCGCCGCGGCCGCGGCCATCGAGGCGCTGCTGGCCGACGACGGCCTGCTGTTGTCCGGATTTGCCGAGGCCCCGGCCTTCTGCCGCCGGGGCTTTGCGCCGCAGTCGCTGCGCCATCCCTATGCCCTGCACAAGGTGGGCATGGCGACGGTGCGGCGGCGCCCGCGTCCCGCCGCGCCGTTGCGGCCTGCGCCTGCGACTGCCCCCACGCCCGCGCGGCAGGCCGCGGCACCGGCG
>NZ_JBFTRS010000049.1:0-3226 GCF_056399645.1 Massilia sp. 01N417
ATACTGACCGTTACTCATTGCTGAGCAACGTTATACTTTTTGTGAACATTTGATAATTTAAGCATTCAGCACCCCGAAGGATGCTGGCACTTCATCAAACGCCCACACTTATCGACTGTTGATTGTTAAAGATCGTATTCGGTACTGCCTCGCTGCACCCGGCGAATCGTTTTGTTCGTCAGCAGCAGAGGAATGAGATTATGCAGTGTTTCGCTTACCTCGTCAACTCCTCGTTTTTCTTCAGCGCCAGCGGTGTTATCAAAACACCTAGCTCAACTACTTGATTTCGTTCAGCTTTTCCTGCGCTGCAGAAGCAGGAGGCGCACTATAGCAAACGGCACCGGGGCGCGCAAGTCCTGTTGCGTGAGCCCCTGCATACCGGCGGTCACGCCGCACGGTTGACCGCTCAACAATAATCGCGGAGTATCTTTCATCGATACGCAGTCCGCCATCATTCACGAGAAGGACATCGGTGACCCTCGACGCTAAGCAGATCCTGGCACTCGCACCCGATCCAGCTTCGGCCAAGGCCGGGAGCCAGCTGGCGGTAGCGCATCCCAGATCAGGCGCCAGGAAAACGTCCGTCCGCTCGCCCATATCGGCGCGGCGCCGTCAGACCTCGACACCCTGCTCGACACCCATGCGGATGCGCCGGCCGTCCAGCCCTTCCTCGAGCGCCACCCGGTGCTGCTCACTGCTCGCCGGGCGTGGCGCCGCTGGCCGCCGCGCAGTGGCTGGAAGGCTTCCTGCAGGATGGCGGCACCTTGCTGGCGCACAGCGACACCCTGTGGAAGATCGTGAACGGCTGGCTGCTCTCGCTGCGTCCCGACACCTTCACGGAACTGCTGCCGCTGCTGCGCCGCACGGTATCGACCTTTACCGCGCCGGAGCGCCGCGAACTCGGCGAGCGGGCCGCGCATGGCGAATGACGAACGCAATACGGAAGCGGCGCGGCGCTGGCGCCTGGTGCTGGGCCAGGATGCCGCCGGACCGGCGCCCCTGAATGTAGAGGATGCCGCCATCGACGGCGCACTCGATGCGTTGTACGGCACCGCGGACGGCAGCCCGAAGGGAGGACTGGGCGCATCGGCGCCGCGGGTGGCGCGCTGGCTGGGCGATATCCGCGAATACTTCCCGTCCAGCGTGGTGCAGGTGATGCAGAAGGATGCGCTGGAGCGCCTTGGATTGCGCGAGATGCTGTGCGAGCCGGAGATGCTGGCGGCGGTGGTACCGGACGTGCACCTGGTCGCGACCCTGCTCAGCCTGAACCGCGTCATGCCGAACAAGACCAGGGCCACGGCGCGCAAGGTGGTCGCGCAAGTGGTGCAGGAGCTGGAGCGCAAGCTGGCCGCGCCGATGCGCCAGGCCGTATCGAGCGGCCTGAATCGTGCCGCCCGCAACCTGCGGCCGCGCCACCAGGACATCGACTGGCTGCGCACCATCCGCGCCAACCTGCGGCACTACCAGCCGGAGTACCGCACCATCATCCCTGAAACGCGGATCGGCTTCGGCCGCCGTGGGCGTTCGCTGCGCGACAGCGTACTGTGCGTGGACCAGAGCGGATCGATGGCTTCATCCATCGTGTATGCGGGCGTGTTCGCGGCGGTCCTTGCCAGCATCAAGGCGGTCAGCACGTCGGTGGTGGTGTTCGACACCGCCGTGGCCGACCTGACGCCGCTGCTGTCGGACCCGGTCGAGGTCCTGTTCGGCACCTAGCTGGGCGGCGGTACCGACATCAACCGCGCGCTGGCCTATTGCCAGGGACTGGTGACGCGGCCGCGCGAGACGATCTTCGTGCTGATCAGCGATCTGTATGAAGGCGGGAACGAGGCGGAGATGCTGGGACGGGCGGCCGCGCTGGTCGGCAGCGGCGTGCAGGTGATCGCGCTGCTCGCGCTGAACGATTCGGGCGCGCCTTCGTATGACCGCGACAATGCGGCCCGGCTGTCCGCCATGGGCATCCCCTGCTTTGCCTGCACGCCGGACCTGTTTCCCGACCTGATGGCGGCGGCGATCCAGCGGCACAGCCTGGAACAGTGGACGTCGCAGGCGGGAATCGTGCGGGCGTGATGTCCTACATGGCGTCAATCGTGCGTCCGGTTGAATACGGCCGTGTTTGACGTTACTGTCATCCCATGGACGATCAAGCTTCTCAACAACATAAAAACGAGCAGGAAATGCGCGACATTATCGAAGAAGCGCGCTGCATCCTTCCCGGTCTTCAGGCGGTGTTCGGTTTCCAGACGATCGCCGTATTCAATGAACGCTTCACGGAGCTCGTGACCTATGCCCAGGTCTGCCATCTGGTGGGACTGTGCCTGCTGGTTGTCGCGATGGGCATGCTGATGACGCCGGCCGTCTACAACCGCGCACAGCACGGCCGGGCGACGTCGCGGATGCTGCGCATTTCACGCAAATCCATCCGTGGTGGACTCATACCACTGGCTGTCGGGCTGTCGCTCGATATGTTGACGGTGATGTCGCTTGCAACTGACAGCCTTGCGCTCAGCATCGTTGCTGCGGTTGCTTCGCTCCTGCTGTTTGTGGGACTCTGGTACCTCCTGCCACGAAGCGATCCCATCAAGGTTGCCGAGCCGCGCTCCTGATTTGTCTTGCGTTGTGCAGTGCAGGGGGTTGTGTGAAGCTGCGAACAGATGAGGGCGCTTGCAACTGGATAATACCTGCATGGCCTGTGCGAAAGCGGCACCGGCAGAATTCCACGAACTGGGCAGCATTCGTCACCTGAAGTTCCGATATCGGGGGGAGCGCAGACGGAGACGAGTGCAAGCCCAGCCGTTCATGCAAGCGCGACCGCGGCGTTACCGGCGGCGCCTGCTTGCACCGGCTGGATGATGGCGATCGATCTCGCCATCATCGCCAGGCCCGCCAGCTCGACGCGCATCGCGCGATTCCAGAGCGGCGGGCCTTGTCTTTCTTATCTTGGTATGTGAAGCGGGAACGCTAGAAAAGCAAAAAGCCCGCTCAATCGGATTGAGCGGGCTTCTGCGAATAATTAGCCTGACGATAACCTACTTTCACACTGGTTGCAGCACTATCATCGGCGCAAAGTCGTTTCACGGTCCTGTTCGGGATGGGAAGGGGTGGTACCGACTTGCTATGGTCATCAGGCATGACTTGTACGCGTATCGTCTCCTGGGGAAGACGCGACGCTGAATCTGGAAGAAGTAGTTTTATCTGTTGTGTCAACAAACAGCTGTCATCGTAC
>NZ_JBFTRS010000050.1:0-2454 GCF_056399645.1 Massilia sp. 01N417
GTGTAAGCGTCGTCCCAGCACCGTGTTGAGTTACCGAAGCTGATACGAGATGATGCTTGTCACACCGCTGGGAAGCGGAGTTCAGCCGGGCAGTTTGGCGGCACAGTTCCAGGGCAGGAAGTCGTCGACACGGTTCACAGGGTAGTCGGCGATGTGCGTCAGCACGTGGCGCAACCAGGCTTCGGGGTCGATGCCGTTCAGCCTGGCCGTTCCGATGAGCCCGTACATGGCGGCTGCGCGTTCGCCGCCGCTGTCGGCGCCGGCAAACAGGAAGTTGCGCCGGCCCAAGGCCACGCCGCGCAAGGCACGCTCGGCGGCCGAGTTGTCGATCTCGATGCGGCCATCGTCGGCATAGCGGGTCAGGGCCGGCCACAATTTGAGCGCATACAGGATCGCCGCCGCCGTGTCCGACTTGCGCGAGAGTGTGGCAAGCGTGGCATGCAGCCAGCGCTCCAGGTCGTCGAGCAGCGGTCTGGCTCGCGCCAGCCGTTCGGCATGGCGCTCGTCGGGCGGCTTTCCCCGGATGGCTTCTTCGATGGCGTACAGCTCGCCGATGCGGCGCAATGCCTCGGTGGTCAAGAGCGATGGGCGGGCCGCATGCAGGTCGTAAAACTTGCGCCGTGCGTGGGCCCAGCAGGCTGCTTCGACGACGCGTCCGCTCTCGTAGATGGCGTTGAAGCCGGCGTACGCATCGGCCTGCAGCACGCCGGTAAAGCCGGCCAGGTGCGCTTGCGGATGTTCGCCCTTGCGGTCGGGCGAGTACGCAAACCACACAGCGGGCGGCTCGGTGGCGCCGCTGGCGCGGTCGTCGCGCACATAGGTCCACAGGCGGGCCGTGCGCGTCTTGCCGTTGCCCGGTGCGAGCACCGGCAGCGGCGTGTCGTCGGCGTGCAGCTTGGCGGCGGCGAAGACGTGGCGGCGCAAGGCCTCGCCCAGCGGGCGCAGCAGCGTGCTGGCCGCACCCACCCAGCTGGCAAGCAGGGAGCGCTCCAGCTCCACGCCTTCGCGCGCGTAGATCACACTCTGGCGGTACAGCGGTAGATGGTCGGCGTACTTCGCTACCAGCACATGGGCCAGCAAGCCGGGGCCCGGCAGTCCCCGTTCGATGGGACGGCTGGCCGCCGGGGCCTGTACGATGCGGTCGCAGCAGGCGCACGCCAGCTTGGGACGCACGTGGCGGATGACGCGGAAACTGGCCGGCACAAACTCCAGCTGTTCCGACACGTCCTCGCCCAAGGGTGCGAGTTTGCCGTTGCAGTCCGGGCAGGCATCCAGGGCCGGACGCAGCACCCGTTCCTCGCGCGGCAAGTCGGCAGGCAGCGGTTTGCGCTCGGCCTTCTTGCGCGGTGCGACGTCTACCGGGGCCTTTGCTTCGGCCACCGCCTCCTCGGCTTCCAGGTCTTCCAGCTTGAGTTCCAGTTGCTCGATTTGCTGGTCGAGCTTCTCGGAGCGGCGGCCGAATTGCATGCGCTTGAGCTTTGCCAGCACCAGTTTCAGATGCTCGATCTCGGCGGTGCGCGTCGATAGTTCGGCGGACAGGTGCGCCACGCGTGCTTCACTGGCCTGCAACGCCGCCTCACGTGCCAGCAGCATCGCTTTCAAGGTGTCGATATCGTCGGGCAGGCGGGAGGCGTCGAGCATGCGGCCCAGTTTACGCGGGTCAGCTTACGTTTACAAGGCCGACTGCGGGCGCCACGTGCGCTCGGGGCGCCGCCAGTCGATCCCCTCCAGTAGCATCGAGAGCTGGGCTTGCGTCAGCGTTACCGTCCCCTCGCTGGCTTGCGGCCAGATGAAGCGCCCGCGCTCGAGCCGTTTGCACAGCAGGCACAGGCCGTCGCCAGTCCACCACAGCACTTTCACCAGGTCGCCGCGCCGGCCACGGAACACGAACACATGGCCACTGTACGGATCTTCCTGCAAGGCCGTTTCCACCTTCGCAGCCAGTCCGTTGAAGCCCGAGCGCATGTCGGTCACGCCGGCGGCCAGCCAGATACGCGTACCCGCGGGCAGTCCAATCATGGACGCAGCCCTTGCAGCACCAGCGCCAGTGTTGCCGGATCGGGCGTGCCGCGAATGCAGACCGTGGCCTGGCCCAACTGAATTTCGATGGTGCCCGCACCGCCAACACGAAGCGGCTCTTTCCGCTCTGCCGTCAACGCGACCGGCAGAAACCGCGTCGTCGCCGTGCCCAGCAAACCAGCACGCAACTGGCGTCGCCAGCGAAACACCATGTTCGTGTTCAGCCCGTGCTGCATCGCCAGCTGGGCTACCGACACCGACTCGTCGCACGCTTGCTGCGCCAGCTGTCGCTTGAACTCCAGCGGATAGTTCGTGCTGCGCCGACGCTTCTTTTGTTCTGCTTCACCCGCCAAGATAGTCCCCGCTAAAAAATAGTGGGGACTATGTTGAGTGGCGCGCTGGCAGGTGTCTACACGGTGCAGGGATGACGCTTAC
>NZ_JBFTRS010000051.1:0-2083 GCF_056399645.1 Massilia sp. 01N417
CATGGCGGACGCCCTGCGCGGCATCTTCGATGCCTACCGCGGCCAGGTCGGCGTCGCACGCGGCCTGGTCGAGTGAACCATAAAGTCACCTATACGCGCCGGGATCCGGTAACGGCCCGGCTGATCTACAAGGCCCAGGTCATCCTGCGCATCCTCGGCCCGGGTGCGGCGCGCGCCTTCATGAGGACCATGAGGCTGGACGCCGCCCTGATCGAGCGCGTGCTGGGGGCGCAGCGGGACGCGCTGCGGCGCTAGGATTCCGGACCGGCGGCGCCGGCGAGGAAAGGCCACAGCGGCGAATCCTCGCGCGTCGCCACGTTCAGCCGCATGCGCGTGGACGGCAGCTGGCCCGGCGAGAACAGGCTGCCCGGCGCCAGCAGCAGGCCCTGCTCCATGGCCTGCGCCGCCATCACGCTGGTATCCCTGCCGGCATCGACCCACAGGAACATCCCTGCCGAGGGCAGGCTCTCCAGCTTCAGTCCCAGCCCTTCGATGCGGCGGATGGCCTTCGGCCGTGCCGCATCCAGGCGCGCGCGGATGCGCTCCAGGTGCTTGCGGTACACGCCCTCGGCCAGGATCTTGTACACCACCCGTTCGCCCAGCTCGCTGGTGGTGAGGGTCGCCAGCATCTTGCGGTCGGCCAGGCGCAGCGCCAGTTCCTTTGATGCGGCGATGAAGCCGACCCGCAGATTGGCCGCCAGCGACTTCGAGAATCCCCCCAGGTAGATCACCCGCCGCAGCTGGTCGAGCGGCGCCATGCGCGTGGCCGGCTGCGCCGACGGTCCCGGGTACAGGTCGCAATAGATGTCGTCCTCGACGATGACGATGCCGTGCTCTTCGGCGATGCGCAGCACCTGGAAGGCCTTGGCGGCCGACAGCGACGTCGAGCTGGGATTGTGCAGCACCGAATTCACCACGAACAGGCGCGGCTTGTGCAGCGCCGCCAGCTCGGCCAGCTTCGCCACGTCCGGCCCGTCTCCCAGGCGCGGAATGCCGACCACTTTCAGGCCCATGGCGGCGAAGGAGCCGAACATCAGGAACCAGGCGGGATCCTCGACGAACACGGTGTCGCCCGGCCGGCACAGTTCGCGCGCCACCAGGTCCAGCGCCTGGGTCACGCCCACCGTGGTCACGATCTGGTCCGGCGCCGCTTCGATCTCGAGTTCGGCCAGCTTGCGCTGCAGTTGCTGGCGCAGCGGCAGATAGCCCTGCGGCGCGCCATAGTTGAGCAGCATGGCGCCCGGCTGGCGGCCGATCGCGCGCAGGGCGCCGGCGATGCCGGGGCCGTCCAGCCATTCGGCCGGCAGCACCCCGGCCGCGGAACTGGTCTGGCCCGGCGCCTGGCGGAACAGGTTGCGGATCAGCCAGACCACGTCCAGGGTCGGCGCCGGCGGCGTCCCCGCCACCGGCGCTTCCTTCAGGCCCGTGTTCAGCGGCGAACGCTCGCGCACGAAAAAGCCGGCGCCGCGGCGCGACTCCAGATAGCCCTGGGCCACCAGGCGGTCGTAACTGGCCACCACCGTGAAGGGCGAGACGCCATGGGCGCCGGCGAACTGGCGGATCGAGGGCATGCGGGCACCGGCGCGCAAATGCTTGTCGTCGATGCGCGCGGCCACGGCGCGGACGATCTGGTCCGCCAGCGGCTCGCCGGAATCGCGTGAGATCTGGGCTCGAAACCCGGGGGCCTGGAAGACTGTGTTGGTCATTTCGCCATGACAGTGTGAAGGTTTATGCGGGAAACTGTATAGGTACTGTACTGCTCATGAGGTCTAGCATAGCGCTGACCAGGTATTGACGCAATCATCACAGGAGCCGATATGACACAGTCCACCCTCGCCCCGCCTGCCTTACCCGCGGCGCGCGACGAACACCGCAGCGAAACCCGCGGCATGCTGCTCGGCCTGGCCGCGGTCGCGCTGTTCAGCCTGACCCTGCCCTTCACGCGCATGGCCGTGGCCGAACTCGATCCGCTGTTCGTTTCGCTGGCGCGGGCCGTCGGCGCGGCGCTGCTGGCCGGCGCCTGGCTGCGCTGGAAGGGCGCGCCGCGGCCGCCGCGCGCGGCACTGCCGGCGCTGGCCGTGGT
>NZ_JBFTRS010000052.1:0-1722 GCF_056399645.1 Massilia sp. 01N417
TCATCCATCGCAATCCACGACCTGGCGCACAGCGCCGCGATCGACGGCCAGGCCATGTCGGCGGTCCGGGGCGGCTACGCCTTCGGCAAGGACGTCAACGTCAATGTGAACGTGAACCAGCAGCTTGCACAGTTCCAGCAGATCGGCGTGAATGTCCTCAACAACAACGGCGTCATCGGCGCCGGGTTCCGCGGCCCCGATATCGACGTGGCCGCCGCACTGAAGGGCGAGAACAAGCTGGCCTTCTGAGTCCGCCCTTCCCACCACCCCATTGCCGGGCTCTATCCCGGCAATGGGTTTGCAGTCCGTTTACCCGCCATTTTCCCAGGAGGCATCATGGCTATCATCGTCATCAAGGATCTGTCCGAAAACACCGATCTGGACCGCCAGGCAATGCTGGCGATTGCCGGCGGATCGCGATTCCGCACCGGCAGCCGCTTCGTCCAGCCAGTGTCACAACGGGTCAGGCTGTTCGATCCAGCGCGCATCGGCAGCAGCAGGCCCCACACGAAGGACGCGGCGCCACGCTGAGGATTCTCCGCTCCACGACAAAACCGTCCGGTTCATAGCCGGACGGTTTTTTTGCGCTGTCCCGATCAGAGCGTCTTCATTCGGCAGCTGTCGGTCAGCACCAAACAGGTCCCGAAAGGTGTTGGGTCCGGGCCATCACCGGCACTGCCTGCGGCCGCTTCCTCCGCTGCCGTGAACGGCTGAGAAGATCAAGAAAATCTCCTTTGTTTTCAATGACCTGCATTCATTTTGGCGGCGTTCGAAAGAAGCTGGCACGCATCCTGCTGATAGTCCATCGAGCGCAAATCAAATGCCTCAACCAACCAAACCGACATCCAAGGAGATTTACCATGAAAACCCTGATCATCACCGACCTGGCCCACACCGACAAACTGGACCGCGCARCCATGGCYACCGTGCGCGGCGGCTGGAGCATGTTCTCGCCGTCGTACAAGACCGGCGACATCACCTACGCACCGARCTACGACTCGTCGATCAACGCCTCMCAATCCCTGGGCCAGGTCCAGAACGTGATGACCGCCACCGCCAACGGCTCGGCCTTCCTGGACGGCGTCAGCGTGCACAGCAACGTGCACCAGAACGGCCAGAACACCATCGTCCGCTGATCCCCATCACACGCATCGTTGACCATACTTTCAAGGAGCATTGCCATGAAAACCCTGACCATCAAAGACCTGGACCGCGYCGAACAACTGGACCGCACTGCCATGGCTGGCGTGCGCGGCGGCTGGAGCATGTTCTCGCCGTCCGTGAAAACCGGCGACATCAGCTACAAGCCGAGCTACGACTCGTCGATCAACGCCCTGCAGAACCTGGGCCAGGAACAGAAYGTCGGCACCCTCACCGCCAACGGCTCGGCCTTCCTGGACTGCGTGAACGTGCACAGCAATGTGCACCAGAACGGCCAGAACAAGATCGTCGGCTGAGAAGGAGAGACCCATGTCATCCATCGCAATCCACGACCTGGCGCACAGCGCMGCGATCGACGGCCAGGCCATGTCGGCGGTCCGGGGCGGCTACGCCTTCGGCAAGGACGTCAACGTCAATGTGAACGTGAACCAGCAGCTTGCACAGTTCCAGCAGATCGGCGTGAATGTCCTCAACAACAACGGCGTCATCGGCGCCGGGTTCCGCGGCCCCGATATCGACGTGGCCGCCGCACTGAAGGGCGAGAACAAGCTGGCCTTCTGA
>NZ_JBFTRS010000053.1:0-1721 GCF_056399645.1 Massilia sp. 01N417
CTGAATCGCCCCGGTTTTCGTGGAGGCCGGTTTATGTGAGTCAGGCCGGGATGGCTTGACAGCTCAACTGCGCGTAATAGTTTGCCTCAGCTTCCGCCGGCGGTATATAGCCAAGTGGTTCCAGCAGGCGGTGATGATTGAACCAGGCCACCCATTCCAAGGTCGCCAGCTCGACGGCCTCGCGTGTCTTGCAGGGAGCGCGGCGATGGATCAGCTCAGCCTTGTACAAACCGTTGATGGTCTCGGCCAGGGCATTATCGTRACTGTCCCCCTTACTGCCCACGGAAGGTTCCACGCCAGCCTCTGCAAGCCGTTCGCTGTACCGAATGCTGACGTATTGAGAGCCCCTGTCGCTGTGGTGCACCAGAGCATCGCTGCGCTCAGGCTGACGGTCGTACAGCGCCTGTTCCAAGGCGTCGAGCACGAAGTCGGTCCGCATCGAGCTGCTGACTCGCCAGCCCACGATGCGGCGTGCGAAGACGTCGATAACGAAAGCCACGTAGACGAAACCCTGCCATGTGGAGACGTACGTGAAATCCGATACCCACAGCTGGTTTGGCCGCTACGCCTTGAATTGACGGTTGACCCGGTCGAGCGGACACGGCGCTTTCGTATCGGGGACGGTGGTTCGCACCACCTTACCACGCATGACGCCGCGCAGGCCGGCGCGACGCATCAGGCGCTCCACGGTGCAGCGGGCCACGTCAGTACCTTCACGTTTTAGCTGGCGCCAAACCTTGTCGACGCCGTAGACCTGCAAGTTCGCCTGCCAGACACGCTCGATCTCGACGCTCAGTACCTCATCGCGCTGCGCCCGTGCACACTGCAGTGCTGGGTTACGCTGTCGCGCTGCGTAACGCCAGTAGCCCGACGGCGCGACCTGCATGACACTGCAAATCGGCTCGACGCCGTAGGCATGGCGATGCTCGTCGATGAACGCTCTTACGATTTGAAGCGGCGGTCGAGCTCCGCTTGGGCGAAAAAAGCGCTCGCCAAGCGCAGGATCTCGTTGGCCTTGCGCAGCTCCCGATTCTCTCGCTCTAATGCCTTCATGCGCTCCTGCTCGGCAGTGGTGGCGCCAGGACGCTGGCCTGTATCGGTTTCTTGCTGGCGTATCCAACGACGAAGAGTTTCAGGCGTACAGCCGATCTTGGCCGCGATGGATGTGATTGCTGCCCACTGCGACGGATACTCGCTGCCAGCTTCGCTGACCATGCGCACGGCGCGCTCGATGACTTCGGGGGAATACTTCGGTTGCTTCTTCATGGCTCCATTCTCTCAAACATTGGAGCCTCTACAAAACCCGGGGCGATTCATACTCAGTCAGGCCCTAGGTTCGCGATCGGTCGTGAGTGTAGCAGCCATTCACGATACAATTAGCGCAATCCTCAGAAGGAATAATTTTCGAAAAGTGTGGGGGAAATCTGCCTATTCTCTATGCCTTGTACATACTCACAGAAGTGTCACAAATGTATTTATGAAAGAAATGGATTGATGAAGATTCTGGTTACCGGCGGCATGGGTTATATCGGTTCGCACACCGTGGTTGAACTGCAGAACGCAGGCCACGAGGTGGTGGTGGTCGACAACCTGTCCAACGCCAACCGTTCCGTGCAGGAACGGGTGACTCGCATCACGGGGAAGGCTTTCGAATTCGTCGAGGCCGACATCCGCGACCGTGCGGCGATGGAAGCCGCGTTCGGCGCGCACAAGGTCGACGC
>NZ_JBFTRS010000054.1:0-1551 GCF_056399645.1 Massilia sp. 01N417
ATCGCAGTCTGCAACTCGACTGCGTGAAGTTGGAATCGCTAGTAATCGCGGATCAGCATGCCGCGGTGAATACGTTCCCGGGTCTTGTACACACCGCCCGTCACACCATGGGAGCGGGTTTTACCAGAAGTAGGTAGCTTAACCGYAAGGAGGGCGCTTACCACGGTAGGATTCGTGACTGGGGTGAAGTCGTAACAAGGTAGCCGTATCGGAAGGTGCGGCTGGATCACCTCCTTTCTAGAGTGGCACTGGAGCGAAAGCTCAGCATCAAGCGTCCACGCTTATCGGCTGTTAATAAAGTTAAACGAGAACAGTTCGGGTCTGTAGCTCAGTCGGTTAGAGCACCGTGTTGATAACGCGGGGGTCGTTGGTTCGAATCCAACCAGACCCACCATRTATCAAGGGGGGATTAGCTCAGCTGGGAGAGCACCTGCTTTGCAAGCAGGGGGTCGTCGGTTCGATCCCGTCATCCTCCACCATTCGACTGTTTGACTATCCTTATCAAAACATGGCAATGCTGTCTTTTGATAAGTGTAGTTCTCGTTCTTTAACAATCTGGAAGAAGTAAAGTTTTCTTTAAGCGTGTAGTTGATCTAACGATCAAATGCACACTTAGGGTAGAAATCTGTATGTATCAACAAACAAAGTAAGCTGTCATTTGCCTATGACGTTCTCTATTACTCATGTAGAGGCCAACGTTATAGGGACAAGTGAATAAGTGCACATGGTGGATGCCTTGGCGATTACAGGCGATGAAGGACGTTGTAGCCTGCGAAAAGCTACGGGGAGCTGGCAAACGAGCTTTGATCCGTAGATGTCCGAATGGGGAAACCCGGCCTTTTAGGTCATCACTCACTGAATACATAGGTGTGTGAAGCGAACGCGGCGAACTGAAACATCTAAGTAGCTGCAGGAAAAGAAATCAACCGAGATTCCCAAAGTAGTGGCGAGCGAAATGGGATGAGCCTTGTACGTGATAGTCGATYGGATAGTGGAAGCCTCTGGAAATAGGCGCCATAGCGGGTGATAGCCCCGTACACGAAATCCGAACGGTGGTACTAAGCGTACGACAAGTAGGGCGGGACACGTGAAATCCTGTCTGAAGATGGGGGGACCATCCTCCAAGGCTAAATACTCGTAATCGACCGATAGTGAACCAGTACCGTGAGGGAAAGGCGAAAAGAACCCCGGGAGGGGAGTGAAATAGATCCTGAAACCGTGTGCATACAAACAGTCGGAGCCTCTCAATGGGGTGACGGCGTACCTTTTGTATAATGGGTCAGCGACTTACATTCAGTGGCGAGGTTAACCARATMGGGGAGCCGTAGAGAAATCGAGTCCGAACAGGGCGACAGTCGCTGGGTGTAGACCCGAAACCAGGTGATCTACCCATGGCCAGGATGAAGGTGCGGTAACACGCCCTGGAGGTCCGAACCCACTAATGTTGAAAAATTAGGGGATGAGCTGTGGGTAGGGGTGAAAGGCTAAACAAACCTGGAAATAGCTGGTTCTCTCCGAAAACTATTTAGGTAGTGCCTCAAGTATCACCAC
>NZ_JBFTRS010000056.1:0-1111 GCF_056399645.1 Massilia sp. 01N417
CCGTCCCCCCATCGCATCATACGACGGTGCAGGAATATTAACCTGCTTCCCATCAGCTACGCATCTCTGCCTCGCCTTAGGGGCCGACTCACCCTGCTCCGATGAACGTTGAACAGGAAACCTTGGGCTTTCGGCGAGAGGGCTTTTCACCCTCTTTATCGCTACTCATGTCAGCATTCGCACTTCTGATACCTCCAGCATCCTTTACAAGACACCTTCGCAGGCTTACAGAACGCTCTCCTACCATATGTCAAAGACATATCCGCAGCTTCGGTGACTGGCTTAGCCCCGTTACATCTTCCGCGCAGGACGACTCGATCAGTGAGCTATTACGCTTTCTTTAAATGATGGCTGCTTCTAAGCCAACATCCTGACTGTTTTAGCCTTCCCACTTCGTTTTCCACTTAGCCAATCTTTGGGACCTTAGCTGGCGGTCTGGGTTGTTTCCCTCTTGACGCCGGACGTTAGCACCCGACGTCTGTCTCCCAAGCTCGCACTCACCGGTATTCGGAGTTTGCAATGGTTTGGTAAGTCGCAATGACCCCCTAGCCATAACAGTGCTCTACCCCCGGTGGTGATACTTGAGGCACTACCTAAATAGTTTTCGGAGAGAACCAGCTATTTCCAGGTTTGTTTAGCCTTTCACCCCTACCCACAGCTCATCCCCTAATTTTTCAACATTAGTGGGTTCGGACCTCCAGGGCGTGTTACCGCACCTTCATCCTGGCCATGGGTAGATCACCTGGTTTCGGGTCTACACCCAGCGACTGTCGCCCTGTTCGGACTCGATTTCTCTACGGCTCCCCGATCTGGTTAACCTCGCCACTGAATGTAAGTCGCTGACCCATTATACAAAAGGTACGCCGTCACCCCACGAAGAGGCTCCGACTGTTTGTATGCACACGGTTTCAGGATCTATTTCACTCCCCTCCCGGGGTTCTTTTCGCCTTTCCCTCACGGTACTGGTTCACTATCGGTCGATTACGAGTATTTAGCCTTGGAGGATGGTCCCCCCATCTTCAGACAGGATTTCACGTGTCCCGCCCTACTTGTCGTACGCTTAGTACCACCGTTCGGATTTCGTGTACGGGGCTATCACCCGCTATGGCGC
>NZ_JBFTRS010000057.1:0-891 GCF_056399645.1 Massilia sp. 01N417
TCGAGCAGGCATTGCAGGTAAGACAGCCAGCATGCCTTCTTGCGCAGGCGCGCGAGCGGCGTGCCCGTCAACGCGTTATGGCTGCGCCGGCAGCCGAGGCAGCGAAAACGCTGCAGGCCGCTCGCCTGGCCGCAGCGGTGTTTGCGGGGACAGCCACAATGCGGACACGGCCGTCCGGCTGCGGCTTGTTCGATCAGGGCGATGCAGGCGCCAGGGTGCGCGATGCGCGCGATCCATTCCCGCAGCCGTGCCACGTCCGAGGCAGCCAGGCTTGCCGCCGTCAGCAAGCCGAACAATTGATCGAAGGTCGGGCTCGGCATCGTCACTCCACATGAGGTAACTCGACAATGCGTATGACCTGCACAACCCGTTTCAGTTCACCTCATTAACGCGCACACAGCCTAAAAAAAGGCTGTGTTCGCGTTAATTCGGTCACTGCGCCAGTTAGCTGAGCTGGACGGCGGCTTGCAGCAGATGCCGCGGCGGCGTCAGCTTGCGCGCATCCAGCATGCGCTGCCAGCCTGAATAATTGATCAGGTAACGGCTCGCCACGCCGCGGAACCGCACCAGCCAGCGCTTGAACCGGCTATGCCAGCCGTTCACGTTCTGCACGTGGATCGCGCCGCGTGCGCGCTCTCCCGCCTGCACGTTCACCCACGCATGCGTGATCCCTGATCGCGCGGCAAAACGGCGATACGCAAGCGCACCATCGCTGACCAGCAACACGTCGGCAGCGAGCACCGGCCGAAGACAATGATCCAGTTGGGCGGCGGTAACCTGGCCACGGCCGGTATGGAAATCGAGTGTCTGGCCGCTGCGGTCGCGGGCGACGAGCAGGCAGTCGTGCTCCTGGTTGATRCCGCGCCGCGCCGCAACGCCGCCGCGCTGTCT
>NZ_JBFTRS010000058.1:0-885 GCF_056399645.1 Massilia sp. 01N417
ATGTATGTTTCAGTTCGCCGCGTTCGCTTCACACACCTATGTATTCAGTGAGTGATGACCTAAAAGGCCGGGTTTCCCCATTCGGACATCTACGGATCAAAGCTCGTTTGCCAGCTCCCCGTAGCTTTTCGCAGGCTACAACGTCCTTCATCGCCTGTAATCGCCAAGGCATCCACCATGTGCACTTATTCACTTGTCCCTATAACGTTGGCCTCTACATGAGTAATAGAGAACGTCAYAGGCAAATGACAGCTTACTTTGTTTGTTGATACATACAGATTTCTACCCTAAGTGTGCATTTGATCGTTAGMTCAAAACACGCTTAAAGAAAACTTTACTTCTTCCAGATTGTTAAAGAACGAGAACTACACTTATCTAAACCACAGGGCTTACATAAATGCAGTGAACAGASAGTTGGTGGAGGATGACGGGATCGAACCGACGACCCCCTGCTTGCAAAGCAGGTGCTCTCCCAGCTGAGCTAATCCCCCCTTGATACATGGTGGGTCTGGTTGGATTCGAACCAACGACCCCCGCGTTATCAACACGGTGCTCTAACCGACTGAGCTACAGACCCGAACTGTTCTCGTTTAACTTTAYTAACAGCCGATAAGCGTGGACGCTTGATGATGCATCGTTAGATGCYGTGCCACTCTAGAAAGGAGGTGATCCAGCCGCACCTTCCGATACGGCTACCTTGTTACGACTTCACCCCAGTCACGAATCCTACCGTGGTAAGCGCCCTCCTTGCGGTTAAGCTACCTACTTCTGGTAAAACCCGCTCCCATGGTGTGACGGGCGGTGTGTACAAGACCCGGGAACGTATTCACCGCGGCATGCTGATCCGCGATTACTAGCGATTCCAACTTCACGCAGTCGAGTTGC
>NZ_JBFTRS010000059.1:0-682 GCF_056399645.1 Massilia sp. 01N417
GGTCGATTTTACGAATGATCATGTTGGGACAGCACTGCGGCTTTAGCGGGCAAACCTTGC
Source organism: Massilia sp. 01N417 (assembly GCF_056399645.1). NCBI lineage: Bacteria > Pseudomonadati > Pseudomonadota > Betaproteobacteria > Burkholderiales > Oxalobacteraceae > Massilia > Massilia sp. 01N417. The sequence goes on from NZ_JBFTRS010000059.1 coordinate 61, forward strand.
AGTCGTATAGGCTGGCGCGATAGCGAAACGGATTTTTCTGCTGGCTGCGCTGAGCCGGTTTCAGGTGCTTGCCGGCAGGGCAAACATATCGGTTGTTTTCAGCATCAAAGATGAAGTCGCTACGGCTGAAGGTGCCGTCGTGATGTTCGGATTTGTCCCATACCGGAACGTGCGGAGCGATCCCTTTTTTGTCGACCAGCCATCCCAGCATTGCAGCGACACCGTAGTTCGTGTCACCTACCAGGCGCTGCGGCTTCAAGGCGAATTTCTTTTCAACCCGATTGATCATCGTCTTGGTAGCTTCGACTTCAGCTGTTTTGGTCACTGCCGACGCTTCGACATCGACGATGACTCCTGCTTTCAGATCGATCAGGTAATTCGTTGAGTAGGCAAAAAGAGCCGGTCCTGCAGCGGCAGTCCAGGTTGCAGCCGGATCAGTCAGGGAAATTCTTTTCGGCGGCGGTGGCACTGGATTGGCTTGTTCCAGAGCCGCCAAATACTCTCGCACTGGTCGACTTGCCTGCTCTGGATTACCCCAATCGATACCGGCTTCGCCCGAACACGAACGTTGACGCTGGGCGTCAGCCTTGATCATACTGGCATCAGTTGCAAACCCTTCGCC
>NZ_JBFTRS010000060.1:0-700 GCF_056399645.1 Massilia sp. 01N417
CCTCACCTCAGCCGTTTCTTCCCTGACAAAAGAGCTTTACAACCCGAAGGCCTTCTTCACTCACGCGGCATTGCTGGATCAGGCTTGCGCCCATTGTCCAAAATTCCCCACTGCTGCCTCCCGTAGGAGTCTGGGCCGTGTCTCAGTCCCAGTGTGGCTGGTCGTCCTCTCAGACCAGCTACTGATCGTCGCCTTGGTGAGCCTTTACCTCACCAACTAGCTAATCAGACATCGGCCGCTCCAAAAGCATGAGGYCCGAAGRTCCCCCACTTTCTTCCGTAGAACGTATGCGGTATTAGCGTAACTTTCGCTACGTTATCCCCCACTTCTGGGTACGTTCCGATGTATTACTCACCCGTTCGCCACTCGCCGCCAGGTTGCCCCGCGCTGCCGTTCGACTTGCATGTGTAAAGCATGCCGCCAGCGTTCAATCTGAGCCAGGATCAAACTCTTCAGTTTAATCTCTGTTTAATCGTTTTGTTCGTCAGCAGCAGAGAAGCGAGATTAGATTATGCAGTGTTTCGCAGTGTTCGTCAACTTCTTTTTGCTTCGTGCCTTTCGGACACACCTCGCTGAAACTGCCGGAAAAACCTGAATCGGCGGTCGTGTTCAACGAGGGACCGAATGATAGCAAAGCCCCGGCGGCCCCGCAAGGCCCGCACATGCAGCGCCACACTGCAGACGCGCGCCGGACCGGTAC
>NZ_JBFTRS010000061.1:0-655 GCF_056399645.1 Massilia sp. 01N417
GCCGCGTCCCGTGCGCCCGGCGCGCCCCGCGCGCCCCGCGCGCCCAATGAACGCGCCGGCGCCTTCGCGCACCGCCGATCCGGAAGCCCGCGCCGCCGGCCAGCTCTACCTGTCGTCCGCCATGCTGGCCGCCTCGGTACTGAGCGACAGCGCCCTCGAACACTATCGCGGCGGCTTCGACAACCCCGGCATGTTCGCGCCGCTGGCCAGTGCGACTCTGGTCCTGGCCGGCGCCTCGAAGGCGGCGCGGGATCCTGGCCGCAGCGTGGCCGCCCTGCCCTTCGGCGCGGCGTGCGCGACCGGCATGGCGGGGCTGGGCTTCCACGTCTACAACGTGCTGCGCCGGCCCGGCGGCCTGTCCTGGGGCAATCTGTTCTATGCGGCGCCGATCGGTGCGCCGGCGGCCCTGTCGCTGGCCGGCCTGCTCGGACTGGCCGCGCGCGAAGTCGGACGCGGGGAACCGGTGCTGGCCGGCATGCCGCGCGGCCGCGCCCTCGGCATGCTGGCGGCGGCCGGCCTGGCCGGCACCAGCATGGAAGCGGCGCTGCTGCATTTCCGCGGCGCCTACCACAACCCGGCGATGTGGCTGCCGGTCAGCCTGCCGCCGGTCGGCGCCGCGCTGCTGGCGGCGGCGAGCGCGCCGGCAGCCCCATCG
>NZ_JBFTRS010000062.1:0-645 GCF_056399645.1 Massilia sp. 01N417
GGCGAAGGGTTTGCAACTGATGCCAGTATGATCAAGGCTGACGCCCAGCGTCAACGTTCGTGTTCGGGCGAAGCCGGTATCGATTGGGGTAATCCAGAGCAGGCAAGTCGACCAGTGCGAGAGTATTTGGCGGCTCTGGAACAAGCCAATCCAGTGCCACCGCCGCCGAAAAGAATTTCCCTGACTGATCCGGCTGCAACCTGGACTGCCGCTGCAGGACCGGCTCTTTTTGCGTACTCAACGAATTACCTGATCGATCTGAAAGCAGGAGTAATCGTCGATGTCGAAGCGTCGGCAGTGACCAGAACAGCCGAAGTCGAAGCTACCAAGACGATGATCAATCAGGTTGAAAAGAAATTCGCCTTGAAGCCGCAGCGCCTGGTAGGCGACACGAACGTAAGCGTCATCCCTGCACCGTGTAGACACCTGCCAGCGCGCCACTCAACATAGTCCCCACTATTTTTTAGCGGGGACTATCTTGGCGGGTGAAGCAGAACAAAAGAAGCGTCGGCGCAGCACGAACTATCCGCTGGAGTTCAAGCGACAGCTGGCGCAGCAAGCGTGCGACGAGTCGGTGTCGGTAGCCCAGCTGGCGATGCAGCACGGGCTGAACACGAACATGGTGTTTCGCTGGCGACGCCAGTT
>NZ_JBFTRS010000063.1:0-591 GCF_056399645.1 Massilia sp. 01N417
GCACGGGTGATCACTTTGACCTTGTCGCTGGACTGCACGATGGCGATGGCGTTACCGGCGTAGATCGGACGCTCGAAGGTATCCGGGGCGTCGACCTTGGTGATTTCCGAGATCTGGGCCACGTCCAGCCTGGCGGCCACGCGCGGCAGGATGTTCTTGCCGTAGGCCGAGGCCGGGGCCAGGATGTGCGAGTAGGCGCCAGCAACGGCGAGGATCTGCTCGGCGACGTTCTCGGCCAGGCCATCGGCGAAATGCGGCGCATCGGCGACCAGCACTTTCGCCACGCCCGCGATCTTCGCGGCTTGTTCGGCGACGGCGCCGCAGCCCGAGCCGGCGACCAGGATGTGGACGTCGCTACCGCACTGGGCGGCCGCGGTCACGGTGTTCAGGGTGACGGCCTTCAGCGAGGCATTGTCGTGTTCAGCAATAACGAGTGCGACCATGATCTTCCCTTATATTCTTTAGATAACTTTGGCTTCGGTACGCAGCTTGGCCACCAGGGTCGCCACGTCCGGCACGGTGATGCCGGCCGAGCGCTTGGCCGGTTCCGACACTTTCAGGGTCTTCAGGCGCGGGGTCACGTCCACACCC
>NZ_JBFTRS010000064.1:0-552 GCF_056399645.1 Massilia sp. 01N417
GGAGGTATCAGAAGTGCGAATGCTGACATGAGTAGCGATAAAGAGGGTGAAAAGCCCTCTCGCCGAAAGCCCAAGGTTTCCTGTTCAACGTTCATCGGAGCAGGGTGAGTCGGCCCCTAAGGCGAGGCAGAGATGCGTAGCTGATGGGAAGCAGGTTAATATTCCTGCACCGTCGTATGATGCGATGGGGGGACGGATCGCGGAAGGTTGTCTGCCTGTTGGAATAGGCAGTTTTTGACTCATAGAAGGYGCTTAGGCAAATCCGGGCRCGSAATTCAAGGGGTYGAGACGAGCGGSTTTATSCTGCGAAGCAATCGGAAGTGGTTCCAAGAAAAGCCTCTAAGCTTCAGTCATACGAGACCGTACCGCAAACCGACACAGGTGGGCGAGATGAGTATTCTAAGGCGCTTGAGAGAACTCGGGAGAAGGAACTCGGCAAATTGGTACCGTAACTTCGGGATAAGGTACGCCCCGGTAGCTTGACYRCTTTACTGYRGAAGGGTGAAAGGGTTGCAATAAACTGGTGGCTGCGACTGTTTAATAAAAACACAG
>NZ_JBFTRS010000065.1:0-541 GCF_056399645.1 Massilia sp. 01N417
GGTCGATTTTGGTCGATTTTACGAATGATCATGTTGGGACAGCACTGCGGCTTTAGCGGGCAAACCTTGCAGTCGTATAGGCTGGCGCGATAGCGAAACGGATTTTTCTGCTGGCTGCGCTGAGCCGGTTTCAGGTGCTTGCCGGCAGGGCAAACATATCGGTTGTTTTCAGCATCAAAGATGAAGTCGCTACGGCTGAAGGTGCCGTCGTGATGTTCGGATTTGTCCCATACCGGAACGTGCGGAGCGATCCCTTTTTCGTCGACCAGCCATCCCAGCATTGCAGCTACGCCGTAGTTCGTGTGTAAGCGTCGTCCCAGCACCGTGTTGAGTTACCGAAGCTGATACGAGATGATGCTTGTCACACCGCTGGGAAGCGGAGTTCAGCCGGGCAGTTTGGCGGCACAGTTCCAGGGCAGGAAGTCGTCGACACGGTTCACAGGGTAGTCGGCGATGTGCGTCAGCACGTGGCGCAACCAGGCTTCGGGGTCGATGCCGTTCAGCCTGGCCGTTCCGATGAGCCCGTACATGGCGGCTGCGC
>NZ_JBFTRS010000066.1:0-532 GCF_056399645.1 Massilia sp. 01N417
TTCTGTTCCTGGCCCAGGTTCTGCAGGGCGTTGATCGACGAGTCGTAGCTCGGCTTGTAGCTGATGTCGCCGGTTTTCACGGACGGCGAGAACATGCTCCAGCCGCCGCGCACGCCAGCCATGGCAGTGCGGTCCAGTTGTTCGACGCGGTCCAGGTCTTTGATGGTCAGGGTTTTCATGGCAATGCTCCTTGAAAGTATAGTCAACGATGCGTGTGATGGGGATCAGCGGACGATGGTGTTCTGGCCGTTCTGGTGCACATTGCTGTGCACGCTGACGCCGTCCAGGAAGGCCGAGCCGTTGGCGGTGGCAGTCATCACGTTCTGGACCTGGCCCAGGGATTGGGAGGCGTTGATCGACGAGTCGTAGTTCGGTGCGTAGGTGATGTCGCCGGTCTTGTACGACGGCGAGAACATGCTCCAGCCGCCGCGCACGCTGCGCATGGCTGCGCGGTCCAGTTGTTCGCTACGGTCCAGGTCTTTGATGGTCAGGGTTTTCATGGTCATGCTCCTCGATGATGGAATGATGGGAT
>NZ_JBFTRS010000067.1:0-510 GCF_056399645.1 Massilia sp. 01N417
TAATCAGACATCGGCCGCTCCAAAAGCATGAGGYCCGAAGRTCCCCCACTTTCTTCCGTAGAACGTATGCGGTATTAGCGTAACTTTCGCTACGTTATCCCCCACTTCTGGGTACGTTCCGATGTATTACTCACCCGTTCGCCACTCGCCGCCAGGTTGCCCCGCGCTGCCGTTCGACTTGCATGTGTAAAGCATGCCGCCAGCGTTCAATCTGAGCCAGGATCAAACTCTTCAGTTTAATCTCTGTTTGCGACACTTKCGTGTCATGTCGCYCACTCAAAATACTGACCGTTACTCATTGCTGAGCAACGTTATACTTTTTGTGAACATTTGATAATTTAAGCATTCAGCACCCCRAAGGRTRCTGGCACTTCATCAAACGCCCACACTTATCGACTGTTGATTGTTAAAGATCGTATTCGGTACTGCCTTGCTGCATCCGGCGAATCGTTTTGTTCGTCAGCAGCAGAGAAGTGAGATTATGCCGTGTTTCGCTTACCTCGTCAACTC
>NZ_JBFTRS010000068.1:0-509 GCF_056399645.1 Massilia sp. 01N417
AGCTTGGGAGACAGACGTCGGGTGCTAACGTCCGGCGTCAAGAGGGAAACAACCCAGACCGCCAGCTAAGGTCCCAAAGATTGGCTAAGTGGAAAACGAAGTGGGAAGGCTAAAACAGTCAGGATGTTGGCTTAGAAGCAGCCATCATTTAAAGAAAGCGTAATAGCTCACTGATCGAGTCGTCCTGCGCGGAAGATGTAACGGGGCTAAGCCAGTCACCGAAGCTGCGGATATTTTTCTCTTTGCTTGCATCGAGATCAATATGGTAGGAGAGCGTTCTGTAAGCCTGCGAAGGTGTCTTGTAAAGGATGCTGGAGGTATCAGAAGTGCGAATGCTGACATGAGTAGCGATAAAGAGGGTGAAAAGCCCTCTCGCCGAAAGCCCAAGGTTTCCTGTTCAACGTTCATCGGAGCAGGGTGAGTCGGCCCCTAAGGCGAGGCAGAGATGCGTAGCTGATGGGAAGCAGGTTAATATTCCTGCACCGTCGTATGATGCGATGGGGGGACGG
>NZ_JBFTRS010000069.1:0-500 GCF_056399645.1 Massilia sp. 01N417
GTCTGCAACTCGACTGCGTGAAGTTGGAATCGCTAGTAATCGCGGATCAGCATGCCGCGGTGAATACGTTCCCGGGTCTTGTACACACCGCCCGTCACACCATGGGAGCGGGTTTTACCAGAAGTAGGTAGCTTAACCGCAAGGAGGGCGCTTACCACGGTAGGATTCGTGACTGGGGTGAAGTCGTAACAAGGTAGCCGTATCGGAAGGTGCGGCTGGATCACCTCCTTTCTAGAGTGGCACRGCATCCAACGATGCATCATCAAGCGTCCACGCTTATCGGCTGTTGAAAAGAACTGTATTTATCTAAGCTGAAAATCTTAGATAAGTGTAGTTCTCGTTCTTTAACAATCTGGAAGAAGTAAAGTTTTCTTTAAGCGTGTAGCTAACGAAAGTTRGAYGCACACTTAGGGTAGAAATCTGTATGTATCAACAAACAAAGTAAGCTGTCATTTGCCTRTGACGTTCTCTATTACTCATGTAGAGGCCAACGTTATAGG